>CAXUBD010000019.1:0-1329 GCA_964249225.1 uncultured Verrucomicrobiota bacterium
GGCATCAAGGGCGCCGGATTTGAGCTGAACGTCAACGATGCAGCGCAAGTGGAATCGACCATCGGCGCCGTGCAAAAGCAATGCGGCGACATCGCAATTCTCGTCAACAACGCAGGCATTACGCGCGACAACCTCCTCCTGCGCATGAAAGACGAAGAGTGGGACGACATCATGTCGACCAATCTGAAGTCGGTGTACCGGCTGTCGAAACTCGTCCTGCGTCCGATGATGAAAGCGCGCCGTGGCCGCATCATCAATATCACCTCCGTGGTCGGTGTGATGGGTAACGCGGGCCAGACCAACTACTCGGCCGCCAAAGCGGGCATGATAGGTTTCAGCAAATCGCTCGCGCGCGAAATTCCGGCGCAAACGCGGCGACCGGCGACTGGCTGGTGTTTGTGGACGCCGATTCTCATCCCCGCGCGGAATTGTTTGCTGATGTCGCGGTGCAAATCAAATCCGGCAAATGCCTCGCAGGTGGCGCGACCATCCGGCTGGACGAAAAATATCTTGCCGCCGGAATCGTGACGCAACTGTGGAACTGTGCCAGCCGGATTTTTAAACTGCTCGCCGGCTCATTTATTTTTTGCGAAACGGCGGCGTTCCGAAAAATCGGCGGTTTCAGCCACGAACTGTTTGCGGCGGAAGAATTGGAATTAAGCCAGCGGCTGAAAAAACTGGCGCGCGAAACCGGAAAACGGATCGTCATTCTGCACTGGCATCCGCTCGTGACTTCCGCGCGAAAAATGAAACTTTACTCGAAACGCGAACATCTCCGTTTTTTTCTGCGCATGGTTTTCAATCAACGTCGCGCCGTGAGCAGCCGCGAGGAGGCGCATTTGTGGTATGACGGACGGCGGTGAAAAAATTATAATGCGGCGGCGGCTTTTTTTCCGGCGGTGAGAAAATCCAGATACGCGATCAATTGCGCCTTCATGCCGGTGCGCGGAACGATGGCGTCAATCAAACCGTGATCGAGCAGAAATTCGGCGGTCTGAAATCCCAGCGGCAGTTCCGCCTGCGTCGTGTCTTTGATGACGCGCGGCCCGGCAAATCCGATCATCGCGCCCGGCTCGGCCAAGATTAAATCGCCCAGCGTCGCGTAGCTGGCCATCACGCCCGCCGTGGTCGGATGCGTAAGGACACTGATGTAGGGCAGGTGGCGTTGCGCGTGATATGCGAGCGCGGCGGAAGTCTTCGCCATCTGCATCAGGCTGAACATGCCTTCATACATCCGCGCGCCGCCGCTGGTGGAAACAATGATGACGGGCAAATTATTTTCCGTCGCGCGTTCGATCAGGCGCGTGAGTTTTTCGCCGACGACCGAAC
>CAXUBD010000019.1:1339-2087 GCA_964249225.1 uncultured Verrucomicrobiota bacterium
CATTGAACCGCCGAGAAAACCAAAATCCATCACGCCAAGCGCGACGCGATGCGCATCAATCTTGCCCATGCCGGTGACGACGGCGTCTTTGAGCGTTGTGTTTTTTTTGTAAGCTTCGAGCTTGGACGCGTAAGTGGAAACGCCTTTGAAACCAAGCACGTCCACACTGCTCATCTCGGCGTCCATTTCTTGAAACGTGCAGGTCTCGACGAGCGAATGAATTCTTTCGCGCGAGCCGATGGGGAAATGATGATTACACTTCGGGCAAACTTTCAGGTTCTCATCCAATTCCTTGTCAAAAATCATCGTTTCGCACGTCGGGCATTTTGTCCACAGACCTTCCGGCATCTCGCGTTTCTTGGTTTTGGATTTTCCAGAGCCAAGTTTTGGCTTTTTGATGAATGTCGGCGACTTGTCCGTCGGCGGAGTCAGGGCCGGCTCAAGCGTTTCAACACCGAACGATTTTTTGGTGAACGAAGTGGTGGACATAACAAACAGATTATTCAAAGTCCGCGCGCAACTGTCCAGACGCAAACTTCGCCCGCGCCGGCCGCGCGCAATGCCTTCGCGCACGCGCTCGTGGTTGCACCCGTCGTGAAAACGTCGTCGAGCAAAACCACGCGCTCGCCGTTCAGCCAGATCGCGGCGAAGGTATCGAGGCCTTCGAACACCAGCATCAGCCGCTCGCCGTTGCCGGCCTTGGGCGCGTCGAACGTGGTGCGCCACCACCATTCGCGCCCTTCGACCC
>CAXUBD010000019.1:2097-3136 GCA_964249225.1 uncultured Verrucomicrobiota bacterium
CTGCGCCGTTCATATTCGCGGCGCGTTCCTGCTTGGTCAGTCGCGTTTGTGTTTTTGTGTGCGTGACGCGCCGGAGCAATTTTTTGTTCGCCGGAATTTTCACGGCGTGACTCAAATATCCGGCCAGATTTTCCGCCTGGTTGAATTCGCGCTCGCGTTCTTTCAACGGATGCAACGGCACGGGCACGATGAAATCCCATTTTTGTCCGCGTAAAACCGGCGCGGCCTCGCGGATGAGCAAATCGGCGAGAAAATTTTCAAACCACATCGCGCGCTGATATTTGAAGCGGTGGATGGTTTCGAGCACAACGGTTTTGGCGACGACGGCGGAACGCGCGGACGAAAAATGCAGTTCCATTTCGCGGCAGTTGCTGCATTCAAACGGCGCGTTCAGGTCGCCTTCAAACGGCAGGCCGCAGCGTTCGCAAAACGGCGGACGTATGAAACGCACTTGCGTCCAGCATTTCGCGCCGACGAAACCATCCTTGGCCGTCGCGCGTTCGGCTTCGCAGAGATGGCAGATTTCCGGGTAAAAAAATCCGAGGCTGGTGTTGAGCCAGCCTTGAAATGAAGTGGCGGTCGCAGTCATGAGGGAATCGTGTAAGGCGAACGCTTTTCGCCGGGAATCACCAATCTGAAAATCGCAAGCACGCCGGCAAGAATTACAAATGCGAGCCAGCCGTCAATCAATTTTCCCGTGCCCCAAAACCAGACGGCCGTGTGCGGCATGGTCGTGGTGAATGCGCCGTAAGTTTTCAGCCAGAAAATCCAGCCGGCGTGCAGGCCGATGGAAAAATATAAATTGCCGGTGCGCTGATACGCGAGTCCAAGCAAAATGCCGGCGAGCGTGAGGCTGAAAAATCCCGGCACGAGCGCATGAAAATCCGCGAAGCCGCCGAGCATTCGCGGCAGCAGGCCCAGGCCGGGTGCGTTGCCGTCTATGCCATGCGGGTCTGTCAGCGCCTCGCCCAGCATCTGCTGGCCGCCGCAGATGCCCAGCACCGCGCCGCCCTGCGCCGCAAACCGGGCCACGGCATGG
>CAXUBD010000019.1:3146-19640 GCA_964249225.1 uncultured Verrucomicrobiota bacterium
ATAGATCACGCTGCTCACGCCCAGCGCGATCCGCCAGTAAAACACGCGCCGCAAGCCGCCGAAAATTCCGCCGCGAAACAAGATTTCTTCGATCGTGCCGACGACGGCGGCAGTTGCGATCGCGCCGGAAATCGTCCCGACAATTTTATGCGCAGTGAAGTTCTGGCCGATCCCGCGTCCGCCAAAACCAATCGCAATCGCGGCAACGACGGCCAGTGAAAGAAAACCGAGCGCGAGGCCGCCGAAAAGTTTTTTAAACTGGCCGTAAGGCAAAACCAAACCCACTTCGCGAGCGGAAGTCGCGCCGAGAGCGCGCAGCAGCGGCCAAAGTCCGGCCACCGCCAGCAGCAGCAGCGAACGGTCAACGAAGCGGTGAAACGGCGCGCTGGCGATTTTGGGAAAAATGTGCGCGCCCGTCTGGGCGAGCCAGTAAAGCCACGGCGCAAGCAATGCGCCGCCGATGAAAACCACGGCGATATAAATGATCAGCGCCCGAAGAGGTCGCATGGCTTGAACAATAAATTTTTATTAGTTTCAAGCCAAGCGCGATTTCTGAATTATTCCAGAAATAATTTTTCAAACCAGTTGCATCGGCTCGAAATGTTTTCCGAGGATCGGCGCGCTTTTCGTTTTCAACCAGTTTTCCAAAACGCCGGCGTAAACGTTGCGGAAGTCTACGGTGTATTTGATGTCGCCTTGATACAAATCCTGCGGCGCGAGGCTCGGATATTGGCCGAGCAATCCGGCGCGCACTTTGTTGCCGACGATGAACATCGGCGCCGCCGCGCCGTGATCGGTTCCGCCATTGGCATTGTCGGAAACGCGCCGGCCAAATTCGCTGAACGTCATCACGAGCACGCGCTGCATGTTCCCTTGCGCCTTCATGTCGTCCACGAAAGATTTTGTCGAAGCGGCAAGGTCGCCGAGCAAACGTTGTTGTGTGCCGACCTGATTGGTGTGCGTGTCGTAACCGCCTTGCGAAACATAATAAATGCGCGTGGGCAATCCGCCGCCGATGAGTTTGGCGACGAGCTTGAGCGAATTGCCAAGTTGCGAGCCGGGATAAACGGCCTGGTTTTGCACGCGCGTGGCGATTTTGCGGACTTCGTCGGAACTGTGCATCGCGTCGAGTGACGTGCGTTCGATGAAATCCACGGCCTTGCCGCCTTGCATCGGCATTCCGGCGGCGAGCGAGCCGATGCTGCCGCCGGAATTTTGCATGTTTCCATCCGCTGAAGGTTCGCCGCCATCGGGGGCGGGGCAGGTCATTTCGAGTTCATTGAATTTTTTGTAAGACTCCTCGGTCATGTCCGTCTCGCCCGGTTTGGGATGGCCGTTGGACATGAAACGGTAATTTTGCGGGTCGCTGAAGCAAATGCCTTTCGGACGCTTCGCAAAAAAAGCTTCCGGCAACTGATTGCCAATCGTCACGCCCACGGTCGGGTCCGCGCCGGAACAGGCGTTGTCAAAATAACGTCCGAGCCAGCCGTATTTTTCAATGCGATCCGATTCGCTGGCCGTCTGCCAGATTTCCGTCGAGCGAAAATGCGAGCGGTTCGGGTTCGGATAACCGACGCCCTGCACGACGGCGAGATTTCCCGAATCGTAAAGACTTTTGAAACCGGTCATCGCGCCGTTGAAGCCGAGGTCGTCATTGAGCTTGATGATTTTATCCGCCCCAAGCCCGATGCGCGGGCGCGCCTTGTGATAAAAATCGTTCGCGTAAGGCACGACGGTGTTAAGGCCGTCGTTGCCGCCGGCCATTTGCAGCACGACCAAAATTGTCGAATCCTTGCCGGTGGTGATTTGCGTGGCAGAATCCGCCGCGTCGCTTTGCAGCGCGGAAAAGGTGTTCGCGAGAAACGCGGGCACCGACCACGACAGCGCGCTGCCGAGCACGGTCGTCCGCAAAAATTCACGGCGCGTCTGGAGGGAGATTTCGTTTTTCATATTATGTTACTTGGTATTCCGGCGTGGACATCACGAGCCGGATGACGGTCATGATGTCCGAGTCGGTCAATGTGGTTTTGGCATCGAGAAAATCCCGCAACGCATCTTTCTGGTCGCCGGAAAGCGTTGATTGCAGCAAGCGATGTTGCAGCGACGCGACCAGCGCGTCTTTGTCCGCGCGATCCTCCGGCGTCAGAATTTTGTTCAAATCCACGCCGGCGATGTGGACGCGTTGCGCGATTTTTTCAATTTTCTGGCCGCCGCCGCCGCCGGCTTTGCGCGCGAAATCGGAAGCGACGAGCGATGGAAAAGTTCCGCGCACAATCGTGTCAGCGTCGTTATAACGCGTGAGCAGCGTGTTGGTCGTGATCCATGTTATGCCGCCGTCCCAGCCCTTGACGTTCGGTGGCGCGAACAAATCCTGCCCGAGCTGGCGGATCATGCCCCAACTGATCAGCGGCGGCGGCAGGTTGCATTCGAGCATCCGCGCACTGCCGACGAGCCATTGCACCGGGCTTTTGACCTGATTGCGAATGATGTCGTCGCCGTAAAATTCCTCGCTGCGGAACATCAGGTGCAAAAATGGTTTGAAATTATTTCCGTTCGCGCGAAAAACGGCGGCAAGCGCGTCGTTCAATTTGTCGGACGGCACCTGGCCAGAAAAATAATTCCAGAGTTTCGCCGTGATGAATTTTGCGGCCTGCGGCTGCGCGACGATTTGCGCGATCACGTCTTCGCCGTCAAGATTTCCAGTGCGACCGAGAAAAGTTTTGTCGGTGTTGTCGTGAAAAAACGGGCGGTAGACATATTTCTGGTCAATGCGATCCAGCGACCAGCCAGTCAGCGCGCGCGCGCCTTCGGAAATATCGTGCTCGGTGTAATGGCCTTCGCCCAGCGAAAATAATTCCATGACCTCGCGCGCGTAATTTTCGTTCGGATGCGCTTTCTGGCTTTGCGCCTGGTCGAGCCAGACGAGCATGGCCGGGTCTTTGCCCGCTTCAAGCAGCAATTCCTGCCAGTTGCCCGTGGCCAGCCGGCGGAACAATTCATTTTGCCGCCACATATAATATGCTTCGCGGACTTTTTCGGTGCTCGTGGCAAAATGTCCGTGCCAGAACAAAACCATTTTTTCCTGGAACGGCCTTGGTCCTCTGGCCATGCGCTCCAGCCACCAGCCGCGCAATTCGAGCATCCGGCCATATTGCAGTTTGTTCTCGTCCTGTTGCGCCTGTTTTTTTTCGTCCGGCGTTCCATGCTGATTGATGTCGCGCAACTTTGCCATCCGCACGGGATCGGGTTGCGCCCAAAGCGGATTCGGCGTCGCATCAGGAATAATTTCGTAATCCAGCAGTGAAGCCAGCGCCTTGTCCAGTCCGAGGTCGGCGAGCTTCTGGATTTCCGCCGGCGACCCGCCGAAGCCGCCGCGATTCAACAAATGCGCTGCCGTGGAATAATTCCATTGCCCTGATGAAAGCGGCTTAAGCATACGATTCAATAGACGCAACCGCGCTTGCATAAGTTTCATGTGCGGTACAATTTTTTTTGTTCGACACTCAACCGTCGGCTCTCGACACTCAACCCATGTCGTTGCCCGCCGATTATCACATGCACACGCCGCTCTGCCGCCACGCGGTCGGCGAGCCGGTGGATTACGCGAAACGCACGCTCGAAATCGGGCTGACGGAAATCGGGTTCTCCGACCATTCGCCGATGCGCCGCGACAATTTTGACGAATGGCGGATGAATTTTTCGCAACTGGACGAATACGTGGAAAAAGTCCGGCGCGCGCAAAGAGAATTTCCGCAACTCACCATCCGCCTCGCGCTTGAAGTGGATTTTTTGCCCGGCCACGAAGATTGGATCCGCGAACTCGCCGCACGGCAGCCGTGGGATTATTTCATCGGCTCCGTGCATTACGTTTCCGATTCGTGGGACATTGACAATCCGCACAAAATTTCCCAATGGAAAAATCGCGACCCGTTTGAAGTCTGGTCCGCATATTTCGAGCGGCTCACGCTCGCGGCGGAATCAAAATTATTTGAAATCATCGGCCACGCCGATCTGCCGAAAAAATTCGGCCATCGCCCGGCGCAGGACTGCACGCCGCTTTACGAAAAGTTTCTGGACGCAGCGAAGAAAAATGATTGCGCCATCGAACTCAACACCGCCTGCTTGCGGAAAGATTGCAAAGAAATTTATCCCAGCCGCGAAATTTTGAGACTTGCATTTCAAAAAAACGTGCCGATCACTTTCGGCTCCGACGCCCACGCGCCGGGCGAAGTCGGATTGAATTTCAACGAAGCCATCCAGCTTGCCCGCGAAGTTGGCTACACGGAAACTTGCCGCTTCGCCGGACGCAAACGCGAACTGGTGAAATTTTGATTATTTCTCTTCCGGCTTCACCACCGCGACGACCAGCGCGCCGGGCTTGAGATATTTTTGCGCGACGGCTTTGACCTGTTCGACCGTGAGCGCTTCAAATTTCGCGTCGTCGAGTTCCGCGCGCTGGTAGCCCAGCCCGTAAAGTTCGTCGAGCGCGGTCGTGGACGCGAGATGGCCGAGGTCCTGCCGCGAGATTTTTTTCTGGCCGATGATTTTTGCCTTCGCGCGCTTGAGTTCCTCCGCGCTCAAACCTTCGGTGCGCAGCAGTTCGGCTTCGTTGAGAAATTCCTGTTCGACCTGCGCTGCCTTGGTTGGTTCCGTGCCGGCGTAAAATGCGAAATAACCCGGCGCAAGCCCGGTGAAATTCTGCGCGCCGACATAATAAGCCAGTCCCAGTTTTTCGCGCACGCGCAAAAACAGGCGCGAGCCGAGGTCGCTGCACGCTTCCTGCAACAAATCGAGCGCGTAACGGTCGTCGTCGTAAATCGTCGTGCCAAGAAAACCGATGACAACGACGGCCTGTTTTTTGTCGCGGATTTCTTCAACGCGTTTGATCGAGTTGAAAGTTGAAAATGGCGAGTTGAAAGTCGCGGCGGCGTTTTTATTCCAATTCGCAAATGCCTTTTCAACGGCGCTTTTGACCTCGTCCGCCTTCACATCGCCGTAAATGGCGAGAACGCAATTATTCGGCGCGGCGAATTTGTGGTGCAACGCCTTCAAATCGTCGGATTGCAATTTTGTAATGGCAGTTTCCAAACCAGTCGAATCTAGGCCGTAGCCGATTTGGCCGAACATCGCGCGGCGCATCGCGAGGCTCGCGCTTTTGAGCAGATTGTCTTTTTGCGAATAAATGTCCGAGATTTGCACTTCGCGTTCACGTTCGAGCGCGTCGGCGGGAAACGCCGGGTTCAGCAAAATGTCGGCGACCAAATCCAAGCCCACCGCGAAATCGCTGCTCAACACTTCCGCGTTCACGCCAAAACTATTGTTGCCACCGTAGCTGTCAATGTGTCCGCCGACGGATTCGATTTCCGTCGCGATCTGCTCGGCGTTCCGTCGCGCCGTGCCTTTGAGCAGCATCCGGCCCATCAATTGCGTGATGCCGTTGTTGCCGGCGGTTTCGGCCAGCACGCCGCCCTTGAACATCGCGCGAAATTCCACGAACGGCAGCCGGTGATTTTCCTTCACGAGCAAACGCAGACCGTTCGCGAGTTCAAATTTTTTGATGGGCTGGTCGCTGTCCGTTTCACTCGTCGCGGAAATTTTCGGCGACGTTCCGCTCGGCAACAGCGCGTAGAGCGTGCGGTTTTCCGCCGTGAGATATTCGCGGGCGACGCGCTGAACGTCGGTGTGCGAAACGCGTTTGACGGCGGCGAGATAGCGTTCGGAAAAAGTCAGGTTGTTCGCCACGAGCCAGCTTCCGCCGAGATCGCTGGCCTGGCCGTCCATCGTCTTTCGGGAGGACAACGTCGCGGAAATAAATTGTTTCACCGCTTTCTGCACTTCGTCGGCGGAAACGGAAAGCGATTTTATTTTTTCGACCTCGGCGAGCATCGCGTCGCGCGCGGCGGAAAATTTATCCGCGTCAATCACCGCGCTCATGCCAAGCAAACCCGGATTGCCGGGATTGTAAGTCCACGCGTCCACGTGATGCACGACACCGAGTTTCTCGCGTACGGTTTGGAAAAGCCGCGAGCTGCGTCCGCTGCCGAGCAGCACCGCGAGCACGTCGAGCACCGGCACGTCGGTATGACGGATTTCGGGAATGTGCCACGCGAAATGAAAATGGCCGAGTTCGATGGCCGCTTCCTCGATGATTTCGCGCGGCGCGGTCTGTTTCGGTTCGGTCGGCAAAACGAACGGCGGCATCGCGCGCGATTTTGTTTTCGCGTAAGCGGTTTTGATTTGCGCGACGACTTCGTCGTTCTTCACGTCGCCGGCGACGACGTAAAAAATATTATTCGGCGAATATTTTTCGCAATAATAATTGCGGATGTCGTCGGGCTTCAGTTCGTTGAAAATATCGAGGTAGCCGATGATCGTGAAACGATACGGACTGCGCGTGTAGGCCGTTTCAAAAAGCCGTCGGCTCGCGCGACGGCCGGGATCGTCCTGGCCCATGTCCATTTCGCGGCGGATGACGTCAAGTTCCTTCGCGAGATCCTCTGGCGGCAGCGACGCGTGCTGCATGATGTCGCACAAAATATCTATCGCCGTCGTCGCGCCGGTGTTCGGCACGTCAATGTGATAAACCGTGCGGTCGAAGCTCGTGTAGGCGTTCATGTAGCCGCCGGCTTCCTGCACTTCCTGGTCAATGCGGCTGCCGGGCCGCGTCGTCGTGCCTTTGAACAGCATGTGTTCAAGCACGTGCGAAAGTCCCGCGCCGAGCCATTTGCCCTCGTGGATGCTGCCCGCCGCGCACCACGCCTGCGCGGAGACGACCGGCGCGCTGTGGTCTTCGCGAACGATGACGACGAGGCTGTTTTCGAGCGTGGTGAGTTTGACGCCGGGCGGCAACGCGTGGATTTCAGTCGGATTGCTCATGAAATAATTATTGGCGCGTAGCGTGCCAGAAACTGGAAAGTTCCACAGCAAATTTTTTTGGAAGCCACAGCAAAAAAATAATTTGTTCGCGAAAGCGTCGCAAACGGCATTCACAAAATCGGAAACGAGAATAAACCGCAAGTTGGGTTGTGAAATTCAGTTAGACAGAAGCGAGAGGCAGGGCTGGCTCGTTGCTTTGAATTACGATTTTGGCCGGTTCCAAGCCATCGGCGAAAGCTTCCAGTTCGATAGTTCCCGCGTTTTTTGTGGCCTGAACAATCACGAGGCACAGGCCGTTAAATGCGCTGCGCGTGGCGGCATCGGGCGCATCGGGCTTGTCGGCTTCGTGGCAGCCGGGATCGCCGTTTCCAACGCCGATGATTTTTCCCTCTCCCGATAATTTGAAATTTAATTTATCGCCTGCCGTTGGCATCATGCGTCCCTGCGAGTCTTGAATTTCAATCGTCACCGATGAAACGTCCTGGCCGTCGGCAACAATTTTGTTCTGGCTGGCGCGCAAAACCAGTTTCGCCGACGCGCCGGTCGTCTCGCGACGTTCGGTCAAAACGATTTTTCCATTTTTTGTCCCGCGCGCTTCGATCGCGCCCGGCTGATAAATCGCCGTCCAGCGCAAATGCGAATTGCGTTCGACGGTTTTCGCGCCGAGACTTTTGCCGTTCACGAAAAGCTCGACGCTGTCCAAATTGGTATAGCACCAAACATCAATTTCCCGGCCTTCTTTGCCGTTCCAATTCCAATGCGGAAACAGATGCAAAACCGGCTCGGCGCTCCACCAGGATTTGTAATAATAAAAAATATCTTTTGGAAAACAGCACGTGTCCAAACAACCATACTGCGAACTGACGGAAACCATATCGTAAGGTCCGGGTTCGCCGCGATAATCAATGCCCGCCCACATAAATCCGCCGGCCAAAAACGGGCGTTCGTCATAAACTTTCCACCATTGCTCGGCGCTGCCGGGGCTGGCCGTTTTGGCCAGTCCGCGCGCCGGATCATTTTCGTAAATCCCGCGCGTGCCGCCGGAATTTCCCGTCTCGGTTCCGATGCACGGCAACTGCGGAAAATTTTTGTGGAAGCTGTCAATGTCGGCGGAAATCGGCCAGCCTGTTTTGTCAACTTTTTGGTCCGGCAATTCGGCGTTCCAATAATTAAATCCCTGCACGTCCACGACGCTCGAAACGCCTTGCTTGACCCAGCCGCCATTCATCGCCGCCGTCACCGGACGCGTCGGATCAAGTTTTTTGACGAGCCGTTTCATGGTGGAAATAATGCGCGCGCCGGTCGAAGTACCTTGATAAAAATATTCTTCGTTGGCCAGCGACCAAATTACAATGCTGGGATGATTTCGGCTTTGGCGAATCATGGCTTCCAATTGGGCGAGGCCTTCCGGCGTTGAAGCCATCAGACGCGTCTCGCACATGACCAGCATGCCTTGCCGATCGCAAGCGTCCAACAGCGCGCTCGCGACCGGATTATGCGCCGTGCGCCAGCCGTTTGATCCCATCGCCTTCAGCGCTGCCACGCGTTCATGGAAAATGCGGTCGGGAACTGCAATGCCCAAACCGGCGTGATCCTGATGAACGCAACTGCCTTTGATTTTCACGGATTTTCCGTTGAGAAAAAACCCTTGACCAGAATCGAAACGAATCGAGCGCACGCCAAAAGTCGCGCTGTCATGATCAATCAATTTGCCATCGCTCTCGATTTGCGAGACCACGCGATAGAGATTTGGTTCTTCAACCGACCACAATGCGACCTGCTCAAGAGTGACATGAGCATCAACAATCAAAGTTTCATACGCGGCGATTTCAAATTTTTTTGCCGGAACTGTTGCTACCACTTTGCCTTCGGCGTCCAGAATTTTTGAGACGACGCGACCCTTGCGATTTTCTCCGCTTTCGTTCACGAGTTCGGTGCTGACAGAAAAGCGCGCGCCATTTCCGCGAACCTCGCTTTGCACAAATGTGCCGAACTTCGCGATGTGCAGCGGATGCGTTTTACGCAACCAAGTGTGGCGATAAATTCCCGCGCCTTCGTAATACCAGCCTTCGTTCAACGTCGCGTCCACGCGCACCATGATCACATTTTTGCCGCCATATTTGACGTAATCCGTGATGTCAAAACTGAACGGCGCGTAACCGCTCAAATGTCGGCCTAAATAAAATCCGTTCAAAAAAACTGTCGCGTCGCGAAAAACGCCGTCGAAATCAATTGAAATTCTCCGGCCAACATCCGACGCGGGAATTTCAAAAGTGCGATCATACCAGCCGATGCTCGTCTCCGGATACTCGCGACCAATCGGCTTGCCGCCGTGCGCGGCGTGGACAAAAGCGTCCGGCCCGTTCGACGCGATGAACGGCAATTCAACCGCCCAATCGTGCGGCAAATCCACCACGCGCCACGCGCTGTCATCAAAACTGTGCTGCAACGCGTCGTCGTTTTTATTATGAATCCACGCCTGACCGGCTTTGGCAAAAGTGCCTTCGCGAACCGGCGCGCCCCAGCGAAAATCCTGCGCGGCATCGTTCGCGTTGCCCAGATGAAATCGCCAGCCGAAATCCAGCAGCGACACTTCCCGCAAAGATTTCACGATGTCAAATTCAGTGCCGGCGACCGGCAACTCCGGAGAACTTTCCGCCGCCGATGCCGCCGCCTCCACGTTGAGCGCGGAGAAAATTTTATCCGAAGCGATGAGTCCGGCGGTAGCAACGAGGCCGGTTTTCAGCAAACTGCGGCGAGTCATCTGTGTCATATTATTTCAAATACAAAAGGCCACAATGAAATGGAAAATCGTTTTCCAATTTCCTTTTTGAGATTGATTTGTTCAATTATGCCTTCACAACTAATTGCCGCAACACAAACGGCAAAATGCCGCCGTGCTGGTAGTAATCAATTTCGATCGGCGTATCAATCCGGCAGCGGACGTTCACGTTTTCCACCGCGCCGTCCTTGCGCGTGATCTTCAGCGTCAAATCCTGCTGCGGCTTGATGTTCGCGTCGAGGCCGACGATGTCGTAGGTCTCCGTGCCATCCAGCTTCAGCGTCTGCGCGGTCGTGCCTTCCTTGAATTGCAACGGCAGCACGCCCATGCCGACGAGGTTGCTGCGATGGATACGCTCGAAGCTTTGCGCGACGACGGCTTTCACGCCGAGCAGGTTCGTGCCTTTCGCCGCCCAATCGCGCGACGAGCCGGTGCCGTATTCCTTGCCGGCGAGGATGACGAGCGGAATTTTCGCCGCCTGATATTTTATTGACGCGTCGTAAATGGAAATAGTTTCGGGGAGCGCGACCGTCCCGGGCGCAGTCGAAGGCGTCCCGCCTTCGACATTTGGACGTGCGGTTGGCGAGACGCCAACCGCTGCGGGCGGGACGCCCGCGCTCCCCGCGCTCCCGTAAAATTTCGTCACGCCGCCTTCGACGCCGGGCACCATCAGGTTTTTTATGCGCACGTTCGCGAACGTCCCGCGCGTCATCACGCGGTCGTTGCCGCGACGCGAGCCGTAGCTGTTGAAATCCTCCGCCGTCACGCCGTTCTCGATGAGATATTTTCCGGCGGGCGAAGTTTTCTTGATCGAACCGGCGGGCGAAATGTGGTCGGTCGTCACGCTGTCGCCGAAAATCGCGAGCGCGCGGGCATTTTTTATTTCCGCGATGCTGCCGGGCTGCAGCGAAAAGCTCGTGAAGAACGGCGGCTCCTGGATGTAAGTGGATTTGCGGTCCCACTCGTAAACGTTGCCGGTGCTGGACGGGATTTCGTTCCACTTCGGATTTTGCCCGGCGAAATCCTTGTAAAGTTTTCGGAAAACTTCCGGCTGCAACGCGGCTTGCATCAGGTCGCGGACTTCGCGCAAGGTCGGCCACAAATCTTTCAGGAAAACGTCCGCGCCGCTTTTGTCTTTGCCGATAGGATCGTGGTTCATGTCAATGTCCACGCGCCCCGCGAGCGCGAACGCGACGACGAGCGGCGGCGACATGAGAAAATTCGCCTTGATATTTTGGTGAACGCGCGCCTCGAAATTTCGATTGCCGGACAAAACCGACGCGGCAACCAGATTGTTTTTCACAATCGCGTCTTCAATCGCCGGATGCAACGGGCCGGAATTGCCGATGCACGTCGTGCAACCGTAGCCGACGGTTTGAAAACCAAGTTTGTCGAGATACGGCGCGAGGCCGGTCTTGTTCAGGTAATCCGTGACGACTCGGCTGCCGGGCGCGAGCGAAGATTTCACCGTGCTGTTGACGGTCAAACCTTTTTCAACGGCTTTTTTTGCGAGCAAACCGGCGGCGAGCATCACACTCGGATTGCTCGTGTTCGTGCAACTCGTGATCGCCGCGATCAAAACCGAACCGTTGCGAACGTCGCCGTCAAGTTGCGGCGCTTTCGCGTGGATTCGTTCGGCGGTCGGATGTTCATCGGCCATTTCCCTTTCGTTTCGCGAACGATTGGCGGTAAAAAAGCCCGTTTCCTGACTGCCGCCACTGGGATGAATTTCGCCGCCCGCAGAAACATGAACCGTGCGTGATAATTCTTCCGGCTTCATGCCGAAGCCGCTTTCCGTGACCGGTTTTGAAAATGCGGAAATGAAATCACGTTTCATGTTCGGCAATTCGATTTTGTCCTGCGGACGTTTCGGCCCGGCCACGCTCGGCACGACGGAATTCAAATCCAGTTCGAGTTCCTGCGAATATTGGATGTCGCCTTTTTTCGGGATGCCCCAAAGTCCCTGCGCCTTGTAATAATTTTCGTAGGTCTTGACCGCTTCATCGCTGCGGCCGGTCGCGCGCAGATAATTCACGCACTCGGCGTCAATCGGGAAAAAGCCCATCGTCGCGCCGTATTCGGGCGCCATGTTCGCGATGGTCGCGCGATCCACGACGGGCAACGCCGTCGCGCCGGGGCCGAAAAATTCCACGAATTTTCCGACGACCTTCGCCTTGCGCAACATTTGCGTGACCGTGAGCGCAAGGTCGGTCGCGGTGACACCTTCGCGCAACGCGCCGGTCAGATGCACGCCGACGACATCGGGCGTAAGAAAATAAACCGGCTGGCCGAGCATGCCTGCCTCGGCCTCGATGCCGCCGACGCCCCAGCCGACGATGCCGATGCCATTGATCATCGTCGTGTGCGAATCCGTGCCGACGAGCGTGTCGGGATAAAAGATGGTGTCTGGCGTCTGGGATTTTGGGTCTTGAGAAGACAAGACGCCCTTCGCCAGATATTCCAAATTTACTTGGTGAACAATTCCAATTCCCGGCGGCACGACCTTGAACGTGTCGAACGCCTGCATGCCCCATTTCAAAAATTGATAGCGCTCGCGGTTGCGCGTGAATTCCAGATCCAGATTGCGCTGCATCGAGTCCGCCGCGCCCGCGAAATCCACCTGCACGGAATGATCCACTACCAAATCCACCGGCACGAGCGGCTCGATGATTTTCGGATTTTTGCCGAGCTTCGCGACCGCGCTGCGCATCGCCGCCAAATCCACGAGCAACGGCACGCCGGTGAAATCCTGCAACACGATCCGCGCGACGACGAACGGGATTTCGGCCGTGCGCGTTTCGTTCGGCTTCCAGTTCGCGAGTTCCTTGATGTTCGCCTCGGAAACTTTTTTGCCGTCGCAGTTTCGTAAAACGGATTCGAGAACAAGGCGGATTGAAACTGGCAATTTCGAAATCGCGCCGACGCCGGCTTTTTCCAGCGCGGGCAGCGAATAAAAATTTCCCGTTTGCCCATTGCCGAGTTCAAATGTTTGGAGTGTGTTGAATAAATTATGCGGTGTACTCATGTGATCCTTCAATTCCAAGAAAATGAAGGTTGCGTGCGGGCGTGTCAAGTTTGGGAGGAACGGCGCGCCGCCGTACCAAAATAAAATCAGGGTCGCCGACACGGCAACCCTCGCAGATTTATTCCGCAACCGTTTCGTGATGCAGCAATTCGCCGATGCGTTTTTCCAGCCGATCCAAATCCAGCGGCTTGGTGAAAAAATCCACGGCCTGCATGGATGCGGTGCGCTTGGTGATGTCGCTGGAAAGCGCGCTCATGAAAATGACGGGGATTTTTTTTGTGGCCGGCTGGCGGCGCAAAATTTCACAGACGGACAGGCCGTCGAGGTCCGGCAGTAAAATGTCGAGCAGGATGAGATTCGGTTTCTGCGTCCGTGCCTGGCTCAACGCATGGACGCCGTCATTCGCCACGATCAGGTCGTAGCCGCGACCCGCGAGCTTGTATTGCAGCAGCTCGATGAAATCATGCTCGTCATCCACGATCAAAATACGCGGCACCATGCTCACACCCTAGCTTGCCCCGCGCCAAACGCAAAGACGGGCGGGTTAAAAGCAGGTGACGAACTGGCAACGAATTATTTTGGCTGCGGTGGAAAACCCTTTTGCGCGAATGGCAATTGCCCGTCGGCATGGATGCGGTTGCCCGCCGGGTCAACCATCGTCACGGTGATGAAAACCAACAATTCCATGCGCGAAACTTCCGGCCGGGCGTCCGCCGCCGACCAGACCGGCGTCAATGTGTAGAACCGGTTGCAAATCTCAAATTTTCCCAGCATCAGCGTCTCGCCGTCCCACAGATTGACCATGGTTTTTGCCTGCTGAATTTGAACGTGCGGCAAAATTTTCGGCACGTTACTTTTTTTACCCGCTTTGTTGAAGACCGAGTTTGAATTGGTGGCCGTGTCGTAGCCCAAGAAATCCGTGACCGCCGCCGTGGCCGAGAGGTTGATTGTCACGCCATCGGCCAAGACGGAGGCGACCGTGTCCAACGTTGGGCCGGTTTCAATTTTTGTCGTTTGCGGCGGCATCGCGGCGTTGGTTTCATCTTCAACGGCCGTGAAATTTGTGACCACGTCAATGATCTGGGTGGCGCGCACGTCCGTCTGCCGCCCGCTGGTGGTGGTAACTTCCGGCTCGGCCAAAATTTCAACGTCCGCACGGCCGTGCAAACTTCGCAGCATTGTTGCAAAATTTTCGCCAGTCAGAATGCCCATCCGTTCGCCCGTGCCGAAGTTTGTCTGGAGCAAATTTTTTTGCAGCGCGGCAAACGTCCCCGGCGGCACTTCATAAAACCGCGCCTTGATGTGGATTTGTGGTTCGACTTGGATGAGCGTTTGAACGGCGCGCTCAATTATGTCCAAATCGGCTTTCGTCGTCTTGACAAATAATTTTCCGACCCGTTCATTGTAGAAAACCGACTTGCCCCGGGGTGATTCCAAGTCAACGCCCAAAGAGCTAAAAAACTTCCGCGCCGCAGCCGAAATGGCGCTGCCCGAAAGGTTGGTTTCCGTTCCGTCGCCAACCACCTGCATCAAACGTGATGGGAAAATATTGGTGCCAACCTTGAACGTCCGCATGTAAAGCCCGTTGTTATTTGTGGGATTATATGCGGAAAAAACGACGCCGTAATCTTGGATGGAATACTTGATGGGCTTGTCGGCCACCAACAGAATTGCATCCAGCAGATCGGCCAGCCGCACGTCGGTCAAATTAAGTTTGATGAGAATATTGCCAACATCCACAACGGAACCGGGCGTTGCTGAGGCAAAAGGCGGATTCGGCTTGTCTGCATCGGGATTGATGAGAAAGTTAATCCCTGTTGTCCGGATCATTTGTTTTGATTTTTTGAACCAGATCACGCAGCACTTCGCGCAGAGGCGCTCCGGCCGAGCTGTCGCCGTAGGAAACCTTGGCCAGCCGGATGCGATCAAGCTTTTCCACGATCATTTCTCTTCCCGATTTGGTTTGTTTCCGCATCGCGCCTGACCGCGCCTGTTGCACGAGGCCAAGATAATATTTGGCGACGGCATTTGCAGAATCCAGCGACAGGGCCGCGTTCAATTTCACTTCTGCCTCGTTGAACTTGCCCATTTCGTAAAGCAGCTTGCCGTCCTGAACCAACCGACCAGCATCGGGCTTTGATTGAATGGCGTTGGTAAGACCGGAAATATTGTTGGTCGAGGAAACGGTAGAATTTGTCGGATTCAAATGATTGCTTACGCTTGGCAAAGTGGCATCAGTCATTCCCGACGGCGCACCACCCATCGGCACCGCGACGGCGGTGAACGCCAGAATTCCCAGCAGCGAAACCAGCGTCAGCCCAGCGTGGCGTGGCGCTCGAAAATCCACCAGTCGTTCGATGCGCTGCCGGAGCGCGTGGCGTGATTCTAAAATTCCCACCAAGCCCAAACTTGCCAGCGGACGGTTCAGCGCGAGCTTCGCCACTTCCAGCAATGTCGGCGCGTAGGTTTCGGCCTCGTCGCAGAGCGCCAACATCACCACATCGTCCACCGCCTCCTCGCGCACGCGGCGGATGCGCGCGTTCGCCAGCCAGAGCAGCGGATGCCACCAGTAAAAAATCTGGAGCAACGCCTGCAAAAAATTCACCCACACGTCGCGGCGGCGCAGGTGAACCAGTTCGTGCAGCAGCACCGCGCGCAGTTGCTCGTCCGAGAAATTTTTCGCGAGCGACTGTGGAATTAAAATCGCCGGGCGAAATAACCCGCACACGGCGGGCGACATCGTGTTGGTCGTCAGCTTCACCGCCACGTTAAATTTTGCGCCGATGAATTGTTGCGCTTGATTCGCGATTAAATTTAAGCGTTCCGACGTGGCTGCGCGCCGCACTTGCCGCGCAATCTGCCACCAGCGAACCAGCAACCAGCCGAGCAACGCCACGCTGATGGAAAACGAAACCATCAATAGCCATGAGGCATTCGTGAGCTTTGGTCTAGGCGGAATAAAAGTCGGCAGCGGAACTTGTGAGATTTCCGGCAGCGGCGCATTGTCGTAAGTGACGGTGTAATGCGCGGGCGGTTTTGTCACAGCGGCAGGCGGGATTTTGCGCAGCCACCACGCCGGACTCGTCGGCAGCGCGAGCGTCGGCGGCACGCACAGTTTTACGATCACGACCAGCCACAGCGCATAGCGGATGGATGCGCGCATCCGGCGACGGAGCAAAAAATCAACCGCGAACAAAATCGCGATGAGCAGGCTCGCTTGCCAGAGCATCGGCCACGCAAAGCTCAAAAAATTTTCGCCGCACTGGTTCAAGATTTCGATGAAGGAATTCATGTCGCGCCTTTCAAGAAAGGATTATTTCTTCGCGGATTTTTTCTTCGCCTTGATGAGCGATTCCAGTTTCGCCAGCTCGTCCGCGTCCAAATGGTGATTGTCCAGCAGGCATTGCACCATCGGCGTGAGCGCGCCGTTGAAAGCGTGCTTGAGCGCGTAAAACAGTTCGCCGTGCTGTGCCTGCGCCCGCGTGACGACGGATTGATAAATCGTCAGCTTGCCCTCTTTCTTCGCCTTGAGCACGCCCTTGGCGACCATCCGGTCCATCAGCGTGCGGACGGTCGAGTAATGCCAGCCGGTCGGCTTAAAAAGTTTTTCCTGGATGGCGGGCGCGGTGCAAGGTTCGGTTTCCCAAACGGCCTTGATGACGGACCATTCGGACTCGGTAAGTTCGACGGTTGGTTTGGGCATGACGCGATAATCTCTACAAACGTAGATAATGTCAAGCGGATAATTTACAGATGTAGATTATGTGCAAAAAAGCGAATAGATAAAACGGTCGCCGTTTGTGTTATGGAG
>CAXUBD010000019.1:19650-20132 GCA_964249225.1 uncultured Verrucomicrobiota bacterium
CTGTAGCATGGATGGATTGAAGGCGACATTGGAAAATTCATTTCCCCGGACGAATAAAGAAATTATTTTTCTGCTCGTTCTAATTTTTGGATTTCTCTGGTTTGCGCTCATCAACCATCTGCGCGTCGAATGGACGCTCAACCCGCAATACGGCTACGGCTGGGCCGTGCCGTTTCTGTGCCTGTATTTGATCTGGCAAAAAATTCAGCAGCCGGAAGTCAAAGGGCAGGGGACCGAAAAACGAAATTTGTTTTTCTTGTTCGTGCTGCTGGCGTTGCTTTACGCGCCGACGCGGTTGATCGAAGAAGCGAATCCCGAATGGCGGCTGGTCAGTTGGGCGTTGGCGCTCGAAGTAGTTGGTCTGACTTTGCTGACTATCTATTTTGCGCTCGGCTTTCAATGGCTGAAACGGCTCGCATTTCCCGTCGCTTATTTTCTTGTCGCTGTTCCGTGGCCGTCATTTGTGGAAACGCCCTTGATCC
>CAXUBD010000020.1:0-3968 GCA_964249225.1 uncultured Verrucomicrobiota bacterium
TCACGGTCAAGCTACCGGATTTTTTTTCTAGCGTTTGTGTCATGGTAAATCTTAATCTTCCAAATCGGACTCCAATTTTTCATGCAATCCGCCTTTGCGCAATTGAAAACTGTCGGAAAACGGGTTGCCTCGAAATTATTTAGCACCAAACAACCTTAAAATCTCGCCTGATTCTGCGGCTCTGATATTTTCCGCGCATGGTAAAACTGGTTTTGTTCGACATTGACGGCACGCTCGTCCACACGGGCCACGCCGGGACGCAGGCGTTCGCCAAAACTTTTGCCACTGAATTCAACGCCCACAGCGGCCTGGAAAAAATGAAATTCGCCGGGCGCACCGACGTCAGCCTCGTCCGCGAATTTTTCAAACACAACGACATTCCCGCCACGCCGGAAAATTTCTCGCGCTTCTTTGAAAATTACATTTTCTGGCTCGACCAAATTCTCGCGCGCAGCCAGACCGAGATTTGTCCCGGCGTTTGGGAAATGCTCCGCGACCTGCGCGCGCTGCCGAATCCGCCGATCATCGGCCTGCTCACCGGCAACATCCGGCTCGGCGCGGAAATCAAACTGCGACATTTCGGATTGTGGGAACAGTTCGAGTTCGGCGGATTCGCCGACGACCACGAGGAACGCGACCACATCGCCGCCGCCGCGCTCGAACGCGGGCGGCGCGTGCTGGGAAAAAATTTGTCGCCGCAGGAAGTCGTCGTGATCGGCGACACGCCGTTCGACGTGCGCTGCGGAAAATTCATCGGCGCGAAAGTCCTGGCCGTCGCGACCGGCGGCGCGAAGCTGGACGAATTGAAAAAATGCCAGCCCGATTGGGCGGTGGAAGATTTGACGCAAATCAGCGCGCGGGAAATTTGCGGACGGTAATGCTTCAACCAAAAGCCGAATCAAATGAACAGAAGTCAACGAAGTGAACAAAGTCCTTCGTTGACTTCGTTGCCTTCTGTTGAATTCTTACGGCAACAATTTTTCGCGGTGCGGCAAATGGTCGCGGTTCCAAACACCGGCTCGCGAGGACGCTCGCCCCACCATTTTACTTTTCTTTCAACGGCCAACATTTAGGCTGTCGGCATGAGCCATTTGCAAAAGGCGATTGAAGATTCCATCACGACATTGCGCAGTTTGTCCGCGCTGGAAGAACCGCTGGCGCGCGCGGCGCAAATCCTTTTGCGCAGCCTGACTTCCGGCAAAAAACTGCTCGTCTGCGGCAACGGCGGCAGCGCGTCGGACGCCACGCACCTGGCCACGGAATTTCTCTGCCGCTTCCGCGAAGACCGCCGGCCGTATCCGGCCATTTCGCTCACGGCCAACGGCGAGTTCATGACCGCCGTCTGCAACGATTATCATGCCGACGAAATTTTCGCGCGCCAAGTCTGGGGCCTCGCGGAAAAAGGCGACGTGTTGATCGCGATCACAACCAGCGGCAAATCCAAAAATATTTTGCGCGCGCTCGAAGAGGCCAGACGCAAGGGCGTCGAGAGCATCGCCATCCTCGGCCGCGACGGCGGCTTCACGAAAGGCGTGGCGACGATTGATCTGATCGTGCCCGGCAGCGTGACGGCGCGGATTCAGGAGGCGCAAAAAGTTTTGTTCCACGCGCTCTGCGAAATGGTCGAGGAAAAACTGCCGAAGGAATAAAGTTCAAGCCACCGATGAAACTCAAATAAAACAAAATAAGCGCGGATTGAATTTCCTATCTGTGCCCATCTGTGGCTAAAAATAATCCGGTTCGCTGCCCGCTTTCCATTTGATGTTGCAGCCGATGCTGGGCGCTTGAAATTCAGAAGTGGTCTTGCCTGCCAAAATAGCGTCGAGCGCGGTGCGCAAATCTTTTCCGGTCACGGGAATTCCGTTGCCCGGACGGCTGGCATCGAACTGGCCGCGATAAACGAGCCGGCGGCCGCGATCAAAAAGAAAAAAATCCGGCGTGCAGGCGGCATGATAACTTTTGGCGACGGCTTGCGTCTCGTCGTAAAGATACGAAAAAATGTAGCCGGCTTTTTCCACTTCGCTTTTCATTTTGGCCGGGCTGTCGTCGGGATAATTTTCCACGTCGTTGGCATTGATGCCGACGATGGCGACGTTTTTCGGCGCGTAATCGCGCGCGAGTTGCGCAAGTCCGGCGCGGAGGTGGATCACATACGGACAATGGTTGCACATGAAAACGACGAGCAGCGCGGACGCGTTTTTGAAATCCGCGAGCGAAATATGTTTTCCGTTCGTGTCCGGCAAATTAAAATCCGGCGCGGTCGTGCCGAGCGGCAGCATGGTGGAAGGTGTGAGTGCCATGCGTGGAATATAAATCCGAAGTCAGAAGTTCAAAGTTTTTTTGAGACAGAATTTACAGAATTGTGCAGAATTATTTTTTCAATCCTGTGAATTTTGTTAATCCTGTCTAAAATTCAGCGCGTTGTGGCAAAGAACATTGTTTATTTCGATCTGGAAACGCAGAAGTCCGCCGATGAAGTGGGCGGCTGGGGCAACATTTCCAAAATGGGCATGAGCATCGGCGTGACGTGCAGCAGCGCGAGCGGCGAATATAAAATTTACGGCGAGCAGCAGGTGAACGAATTGATCAAGGATTTGCAGCGCGCGGATCTGGTTGTCGGCTTCAACAACCTGCGTTTCGACTACGAAGTGTTGCACGGCTACACGTCGTTTGATTTCAGCCAGCTGCCGACGCTCGACATGATGGTGGAATTGCAGAACACGCTGAACCACCGGCTCTCGCTCGATTCGATCGCGACGGCGACGTTCGGCGTGGAAAAAACGGCGGAAGGTTTGCAGGCGATCCGCTGGTTCAAGGACGGCAGGCTGGCGGAGATCGCGGAGTATTGCTGTTATGACGTAAAAATCACGAGGCTCGTCCATGAACACGGCCGGCATCACCGGCAACTGCATTACAGCAATCGTTTCGGAAAAAAACAGACCGTGCCGGTAAGCTGGTGAAAATGTTTTGCGTTGGGAAAACCGGCACGCACTGCAACCTTGCGTTTTTATTCCGGTTTGGCAGCATACTCAAGGAGGCCAACGTAGCTCAGTTGGTAGAGCAGCGCTTTCGTAAAGCGCGGGTCGCTGGTTCGAGTCCAGTCGTTGGCTCCATTTTTTATTTCCTTCGCGCCCCATTTCCAAGTTCGGAAAAATTCAAAAATGGCTCCGTGGCAAAAAAACAGCCACCGGCGTTTCGCAACGCCGATGGCCGGGCGATTTTCCCGCGCTGATTATTTGTCCGTTGATTCCTTGTCCGCCGGGGCGTCCGAACGCCAGCGGCCGCCTTGCCAGACATAGACGTTGTTGGTCTGGGTGTTTTGCTCCACCCATTTGCCGGGCAGCCAAATATCGCCCGGATGGGGACGCGTGCGCCAGTGGCCGGGAACCCACACATATTGGCCGCGCCATTCCCAGTGGCCGTTGATAAAATACCACAGCGTTCGCGGACCGGGGCAGACGGGGATGATGTCTTTTTGGTCTGCCGGCGGCGGCTGGGTCGGTTGCCCGACATACACGCCATCACTCGGCGCAACTTGCGGCGCGACGTCCACGGGCGGTTTGGACATGCAACCGGCAAACACCGGCAACGCGGCGGCGGCGAGGAAGAGACTTTTGAGTGAAATGAAATTTTTCATAATCATCATTAGTTTTAGAGAACCGGACAAACCTGCGCCATTTTTTTAAAATCCGCAACGGCTAAATTCGCAAAAAAAAAGCCGCCGACATTTCGCAACGCCGGCGGCAAGGGAATTTTTAGCGCCAATGGCTTTCAACCCAAACGCGCCGGTGACCGTGTCGCTCCCATCCGCCATGAACCCATACGGCTTCCGGACGCGGACGCGGTCCCCAATGACCGCCACCCCAAACCCAGCGGCCACGCCATTCCCAACTGCCGCCGATCCAGATGAATGTCGGGTCGGGCGCGACCGGAATAACCTCGACTTGCGGCGGCGGCGGGGTCGGATC
>CAXUBD010000020.1:3978-5574 GCA_964249225.1 uncultured Verrucomicrobiota bacterium
CGCGGAGCAGCCGCGCGGGCGCCATCTCCTCGACGGCTGCGGCAGCCGCCTCGATCAGGTCGAGCCGATGATGCAGCTCGCCGGCGAGCGCTGACCCTTCGCGTTCACGCAGGCGCCGGCACTCGGCCACGGCGCGGGCGACGATCGGCAACGCCGACTTCGCCTCGTCGCGCGGGCGCGGGCGGCGCGGCATAAACCGGACGGTCGCGATAAACGACCTGCCGTTCCACACAGCCGGCAAAGAGCGGCAACGTGGCGGTGATCAACACAGTTTTTATTAAAATTGAATTTTTCATATTCATCTTTTTAGACGCGGCAAAAACAAAATTGTTTCATCTTTTTTGGAAAATTATTTAATGCCCCGCCGCCGGTTTTTTGACGGTGTTGACCCGCTTGAAAAGAAAAACCAGCGGAATGCCCGCGAGCGCCAGCAGGCCGAACAAGTAAAAATTATCCACGAACGCCCACAAATGCGCCTGCTGGTCGAGCAGCGAATAAACCGCGTTGTAAGCCTGCTTGGTCGCGGTCACGGGATCGGTTTGATGGCCAAGCACGCTTTTTGCGGCGGCCAGTTGGTGTGCGAACGCCGGATCGCCCGCCGTCAAATGGCCGACCATCAGCGCCTGATGCGTCTGCGCGCCGCGTGCGAGCATCGTCGTCACGAACGCGATGCCGATGCTGCCGCCGAGGTTGCGCATGAGATTGTAAAGGCCGCTGGCATTGCCAATTTGCTGTTGCGCCAGCTGGCTCATGGTCGTCGTGGTCAGCGGCACGAAAATAAAACTGATGGCGATGCCGTTGACCACACTCGGCCAGATGACGCTGCTCATGCTGACTTGCAAATTAATGTCGCTTAAAATAAACGACGAATACGCCAGCATGGAAAAGCCGAAGATCAACATCCAGCGCATCCGCATTTTTCCGACAAGCCGGCCCACGATCATGGTCGTGAAAAATGCCGCCACCCCGCGCGGCGCGAGCGCGTAGCCGGATTGCAAGGCGGGATAGCCCATCAGCGTTTGCAGAAACAGGGGCAATTGCGCCGTCGTGCCGTAAAGAATCGCCGCGAGCGAAGTCATCAAAATCAAACCGACGGTGAAATTCCGGTTTTTGAAAACGCGCAAATCCACCAGCGGATGCTCCACATGAAATTCCCAAGCGATAAACGCAAAAAACGCCGCAATGGAAATCAGCGTGAACCAGCGCACCCATTCCGCGCCGAACCAGTCGGCTTCCTGGCCTTTGTCCAAAACGATTTGCATCGTCGCCAGCCAGACCGCCAGCAAGCCAAGGCCGATAAAATCAATGTCCGCCTTTTTGTTGCGCTGGATATACGGCGGATCTTCGACCACCCATTTCGCCATCAGCGCCGCAGCAATTCCCACTGGCAGATTGATGTAAAAAATCCAGCGCCACGAATAACTGTCCGTGATCCAGCCGCCGATCACCGGGCCCAAGATCGGCGCGACGACGACGCCTTGCGCGATCACCGCGCCCGACAAGGTTGCTTGCGTCCCCCATCCGCCCACGAAGGCGACGAGGCCGGCGCAGATGGCCAGGCCGGAAAGCGTGAGCGAACGGATCGCACGGTCGGAG
>CAXUBD010000020.1:5584-6812 GCA_964249225.1 uncultured Verrucomicrobiota bacterium
ACTTTCGAGCATGATCGCCTGCGCGATCGGCACCATCGCGCCGCCGCCGAAGCCCTGCAAAACCCGCGCGATGACCAGCGTCGGCAAACTCCACGCCATCCCGCACAGCGCCGACGCGAACGTGAACATGACGATGCACGTGAGCAAAACCCGTTTGCGCCCGAAATAATTTCCCAGCCAGCCCGTCATTGGCAAGATGATCGCGTTCGACACAAGATAACTTGTCAGCACCCATGTCGCTTCCTCCGGCGTCGCGGACAAACTGCCCGCGATGTGCGGCAGCGCGATGTTCGCGATGCTCGTGTCGAGCACTTCCATGAACACCGCCATCATCACGCTGACGGTGATGAGCCACGGATTGTGGCGCGGCTGCCAAAGCGGTTGCGGCGCGTCAGCCATAAAATATTTTTACGCTTCGTTTCGAGCCAGAAATTTTTGCAAGCCAATTGCCGCCACAATTGCCAGAACAATTGCGATCAACGCCGTCGCCCAAATTGGAAAAATAAATGAACTGACTTGCACGCTCGGCGTCACGGAAAGTCCCGGCCCGATCGTTTTGTCGGCGGGCAGCGGCTCGTCGAAAATGATTTTCACCGGCACGCGCTGGATGACTTTCACGAAATTACCCGTCGCATTTTCCGGCGGCAACAAACTGAACGCCGCGCCGCTGCCCGCCTGCACGCTGTCCACGTGCGCGCGGAATTTTCGGCCGCCGAGCGCGTCAATCTCCACGAGCGCGCTCTGGCCCGGCTGCATTTTTTTCAACTGCGATTCCTTGAAATTGGCGACGACCCAGACTTCCACCGGCACGAGCGACATGATTTGCTGCCCGGCTTGCAGATAATCGCCGACCTCAACCTGCTTGCGCGTGACGCGGCCGTCGCCGGGGGCGAAAATTTTAGTATAGGACAGATTCAACTGCGCCGACGCGACGTTTGTTTGCGATTCCTCCCATTGCGCGCGCGCCAGACCGACTTCCGCCTCCGCCGCCGCGAGCTGCGAATGGGATTCGTCCACCTTGGAATTTTCCTCGGCCACATTTTGCTGCGCGGAAATCAAATTCGCCTGCGAGGAATTGTTCGCCTCCTGCGCGGCGTCAAATTCCTGCTGCGAAATTGTTTTATTTCCGACCAACGATTGCGCCCGCGCGAAATTCGTCGCGGCAAGATTTGCGCTGGCCGCGCTCGCGTCGGCATCGGCCTGCGCCTTGCGCGCGCTGGCCTCGGCG
>CAXUBD010000020.1:6822-19948 GCA_964249225.1 uncultured Verrucomicrobiota bacterium
CGCCGCGACCGTGATCGCGTAATCCGACGGATCAATCTCGATGAGCAAATCGTTCGAGCGGACCAGTTGGTTGTCCAGAACGTGAACGGCGGCAACCTGCCCGCCAACCCGCGGCGCGATGGAAACAAGGTGGCCGGCGATGAACGCGTCATCGGTGGACTCGTGCGTCAGCGTGTTGGTCAGCAGCGCCAGCCCCAAATACAAAAGCACGGCCAGCGCGATCGCCGCCGACCAGATGAACAGGGGTGACCTTAATTTCCGCAGCGTCTCGCCGTTGTTTTTTTTCTCGGGCGCCGGTTGCGACGGCGCGGGCGGCGGTGAGTTGGGTTGAGCCGGCTGGTTTTGCGTCGGTTCCGGCGCTGGTTGGTTTGGATAGTTACTCATGCGAAAATTAAATTGTTTCGGCAGGCAGGGCCTTTTCATCGTGGTGATCTTTGGCGATCAAAATGTAAATGCTGGGGATCACCAGCAGCGTGAAAAAAGTGCCGAACGTCATGCCCGCCACGAGCACGATGCCGATGGAATTGCGCGCCGCCGCGCCCGCGCCGGTGACGAGGATGAGCGGAAAATTTCCGGCGATGGTCGCGACGCTGGTCATCAAAATCGGGCGCAGCCGCAGCAGCGCGGCCTCGCGGACGGCTTGGAGTTTCGTGCGGCCCTGGCGTTGCAATTCGTTCGCGAACTGCACGATCAAAATCCCGTTTTTGGTCACCAGGCCGATCAGCGTGACGAGGCCGACTTGCGAATAAATGTTCAGCGTCGTCGTCCAGCCGTTCGTCCAGAATGGCAGATTTGGATTCGGCATTTTCAGAAAACAAAAAATCAGCGCGCCGAACATCGCCAGCGGCATCGAGCCGAGGAGGATGATGAACGGATCGCGAAAGCTGTTGAACTGCGCGGCGAGCACGAGAAAAATCAGGACGATCGCCAGGGCGAACGCGGGCAGGAATTTATTGCCCTCCGTCCGCAACTGGCGCGATTCGCCGGTGTAGTCAAGCTTGTAGCCTTCCGGCAGGATTTTTGCGGATTCTGTTTCCAAAAACTTCAACGCCGTGTCGAGCGGCACAATGGCGACGCCGCTCAATATCACGGCGTTGAGTTGCTGGAAACGATTAAGCGCGCGCGGCGTGGTGTGCTTTTCCAGGTGCGCGAACGTGCTGATGGGGATTAATTTTCCATTGGGACCCTGCACATAATTATTTTCCAACTGATCGGGATTCAGGCGCTCGCCGCGCTGCAATTGCGGGATCACCTTGTAGCTGCGGCCGGCGAGGCTGAATCGGTTCACATAATTTCCGCCCATGAGCGCCGCGAGGTCCGAGCCGACCGTTTGCAGATCGAGCCCGAGCGCGGCGACCTTGTCCCGGTCAATGACCAGCTCCGTTTCCGGCTGGTCAATCTTGGTGTCGATCAGCGGCGGGAAGGCGAACATGCCGTTCGTCGCGGCCAGCTGCTGCAACTGTTGCGCGAACTGCAAAATCTGCTCCGGCTCGGCGGTCGCGGATAAAACCAAATTCACCGGAAAATTATCACCGCCGGGAATCGGCGAGGGCGTGACCATGAACAGCCGGATGCCGGGAATCTGGTTCACCATCGCCTGCGCCCCGGGCACAATCTGGGCGGCGGTGCGTTTGCGCTCGCCCCACGGCTTGAGCACCATGCCGCCGAAACCGCTGCTGGGCATGGTGAGCTGGAACGATTGATCCGTTTCGGGAATGGATTTGAACAGCGCGCCGACGGCATCGGCGTAAAACGAAGTCTGGTCAATCGTCGCGTTCGCCGGCGCGTCCACAATGCCGAAAATCACGCCCTGGTCTTCCGCCGGGGCAAGTTCGCCGGGCGCCATGGAATACAAAACGAACGCCAGTAAACTTAACACGATCCAGATGACATAAACTGCCGGGCGCGCGCCCAGCGAAATGTCCAGCACCCGCGCGTAAAAATTTTTCGCGCGGCCAAAACCGCGATTGATGCGCCCAGCCAGCCCGTGATCTTCACCCCCGGCCGTCAGCAGCCGCGAGGACAACCACGGCGACAGCGTCAGCGCGACAATTCCCGAAATGAAAACCGCGCCCGCAAGCGTCAGCGCAAATTCGCGGAACAGCGAGCCGGTCAGCCCGCCTTGAAACGCGATGGGCGCGTAAACCGCCGCAAGCGTGATCGTCATCGCGATGATCGGGCCGACGAGTTCGCGCGCGCCAAGCAGCGCGGCGTTCAACGGCGTCAAGCCCTCCCGGATGTGGCGCTCCACATTTTCGACGATCACAATCGCGTCGTCCACGACCAATCCGACGGCGAGAACGATCGCCAGCAGCGTGAGCAAATTCAGCGTGAAGCCCAGGACTTGCATCAGGAAAACCGCGCCGATGAGCGAAATGGGAATCGCCAGCAGCGGAATCAACACCGACCGGAACGAGCCGAGGAATAAAAAAATGACGATGCTGACGATGAGCAAGGTCACGCCGAGCGTCTTGATCACTTCGTGGATCGCGTCGCTGATGTATTTCGTCGCGTCGTAGGCGATGCGTCCCCGCAAGCCGCTTGGCAAATCTTTTTGGATGGACGCCATTTCCTTGCGCACGCGCTGGATGACGTCGAGCGAATTCGCGTTCGGCAGCGCCCAGATGCCCATGAAGACCGCGTGTTCGCCGCTGAACCGCACTTCCGTGTCGTAATCTTCCGCGCCGAGCGAGACATCCGCAACATCGCTCAAGCGCACGAGCTTGTCGCCGGCCTGGCGGATGACGAGATTTTTAAATTCGTCAACCGAACGCAAATCCGTGTTGGCCGTGAGGTTGACCTGGATGAGCGAACCTTTCGTATGGCCGACGGCGGAAAGGAAATTATTCGCCGCGAGCACGCCGCGGATCTGGTTCGGACTGATGTTGAAGGCCGCAAGGCGGTCGGGTTTCAGCCAGATCCGCATCGCGAAAGTGCGTCCGCCCAAAATGTCCGCGCGTTGCACGCCGGCAAGCGCGGTCAGGCGCGGCTGCACGATGCGCACGAGATAATCGGTGATCTGGTTGGGTTCGAGAATGTCCGACGTGAAACTCAAATAGGCCGAGGCGAATTGCGAATCGGCGGACTCGATGTTGATGACCGGCACTTCGGCTTCCGGCGGCAGGTCGTTACGGACTTGATTTACCTTTGAATTAATTTCCGAAAGCGCCTTGTTCGCCTCGTAATTCAATTTCAAACGCGCGGTGATGGTTGATAGTCCCAGCGCGCTGCTCGATTGCAGATACTCGATGCCGTCGGCGGCGGCAATGGCGCGTTCGAGCGGCTGCGTCACGAAACCGCGCACCAGGTCCGCGCTCGCGCCGACATAAACGGTCGTGATCGTGACCGTGGCGTTTTCGCTGCGCGGATATTGCCGGACATTGAGCGAGCGCATGGCGGAAAAACCCGCGATCAAAATCACCAGGTTCACCACGATGGCGAGTACGGGCCGCCGGATAAATAAATCGGTGAAAGACTTCATGGCTTAATCGGAAACATCGAGCAAAAATCAACCTTCGGACGGCGACGGCGTCATCGAGGGTTTCTGCATGATGTCGTTGTTGACCGTCACGGGCGCGCCGTTGCGGAGTTTGAACAGGCCCGCGCTCGCCACGCGTTCGCCGGCTTTGATCCCGGTCAGCACGCTCACAAAATCGCCGTGCGTCCGGCCCGTGCGGACAAATTGCTGCCGCACGATCAATCCGCCGCCGGAATTGGTGGCTGGCTCGATCACATAAACCGAATCGCCGAATGGCGCGCTCAAGATCGCGGTCGCCGGCACCGCGAGCACGGTCTGCGACTGCGGCAAAACCACCGCCGCGCGCACGAACATTCCCGGCCGCAGCAACTGGTTTGTGTTCGCCAGCGTCGCGCGCAACGTCACACTGCGCGTCGTCGCATCCAGATCGGGATTGATCGCGGTCAGCGTGCCGTCAAATTTTTGGCCGGGATAGGCATCGGTGCTCACCGCCACCGGCAGGCCGGTTTTCAACTGGGCCAGTTCCTGTTGCGGCAGCGAGAAATCCGCATACACCGGCGTAAGCGCCTGCAGCGAGACGATGGGCGTCCGCGCGTCCAGCGATTCGCCCAGGTTCACCAGCCGGATGCCGAGCCGCCCGGCAAACGGCGCGCGGATGGTTTTCTTCTCAATTGTCGCGCGGATCTCGTCGGCGTTGGCGGCGAACTGTTTCAAGCTGGCCTCGGCGGAATCCAGTTCGGATTGGGAAACGGTGTTGTCCGCGCGCAATTTTTTCGTGCGGTCGGTGTTCAATTTCGCCAATTCCATCTGCGCCTGCGCCGCCTGCAGTTGCGCCACCTCGGTCGAAGTGTCCAGCTTCACCAGCAGATCGCCCTGCGCCACCACGGCGCCGGATTCAAAATCAATCTCCGTCACCGTCCCCGCGATTTCCGGCGAGACCGTCACGCCCTGCGCCGCGTTGATGGAGCCGACGGCGGTGAGCGAGTCCTGCCAGCTTTCCTCGTGCGCGACCGCAGAGGAGATCGTGTCCGGCGGCGGCACATAAGTCTTGCCGAACGCGATCATCTTGCGGATCTGCAAAACTTTGACCGCCGCCAGCCCGACGAAAATCGCCGCCACGATGACCACCGCGATAAAAATTTTCCGTTTCATTGGAAGAGCATATTTTCGGGAAAACTTTTTGTCAAACACTTGTTTGAATTATCCGTTTGAACCGGGCCGCGTTCCGCAAAAGCTTGAAACCACGCCGCAAACGTCTAGGCTGGCGGCGGATTGAGGATTGAAAATCAAACACGAGTTTTTTTATGAAAAATTGGCGCGCACAAATCATTGCCACCGCCGTCCTGGCTGGTTCACTTTTTCTTACCGGCTGCAATAAACCGCCGGCCAATGCCGGTACGAACAGCGATGTCATCAAGGTCGGCGAGTTCGCGTCCATGACCGGCAGCGAGGCCACGTTCGGCCAGCAATCGCACAACGGCACGCAGCTCGCGATTGACGAGATCAACGCGGCGGGCGGCGTGCTCGGCAGAAAAATCGAGCTGCTCACGGAAGACGACCAGTCGCAGGCGGGCCAGCCGGCGACGGTCGTGCGCAAATTGATTTCCAGCGACGGAGTGATCGCCATTCTCGGCGAAGTCGCGTCGTCCAAATCTCTCGAAGCCGCGCCGATCTGCCAGCAAAATAAAATCCCGATGATATCGCCCGCTTCGACCAATCCCAAGGTCACGCAAACGGGCGATTATATTTTCCGCACCTGTTTCATGGATTCGTTTCAAGGCTCGAAGGTGCTGGCCAATGTTGCGCTGAAAACTTTGAACCTGAAAAATGTCGCCGTGCTGAAAGATGTGAAAAGCGATTACAGCCTCGGTTTGGCGAAATTTTTTGAAGACGGTTTCACCGCGCTCGGCGGAAAAATCATTGCGGAACAAAATTACAGCAGCGGCGACAAGGATTTCAACGCGCAGCTTACTTCGATCAAAGCGCAAAATCCCGACGGCATTTTTGTGCCCGGTTATTACACGGAAGTCGGCTTGATTGCATTGCAGGCGAAACAGCTTGGCATCAACGTGCCGCTGTTTGGCGGCGACGGCTGGATGTCGTTCAGTCTTGTGCCGATCGGCGGCACGGCGCTCGAGGGTGATTATTTTTCCACGCATTTCACGCCCGATCAAAACACGCCGGTCGTGCAAAATTTCGTCCAAAAATATCATCAAAAATATAATGACCTGCCCGATTGCATGGGCGCGCTCGGTTACGATTCCGCAATGATCCTGGCGGACGCGATCAAACGGGCCGGCTCGACCGATCCCGCAAAAATCCGCGACGCCATCGCCGCGACGAAAGATTTTCCGGGCGTCACCGGCGTGATCACGATTGATGCGGAGCGCAACGCCTCGAAACCCGCCGTCATCGTGACCATCAAAAATGGCGCGTTCAAATACGTCGAAACGATCGCGCCGTGACGGAATTTCTCCAACAGCTCATCAACGGCCTGGCGCTCGGTTCCATTCTCGCGTTGATCGCGCTCGGCTACACGATGGTTTACGGGATTCTGCGGTTCATCAATTTTGCGCACGGTGATATCTTCATGCTCGGCGCATTTTCGGGATTTTATCTCGCGCCCAAAGTCGCGACTTTTTTTCCACTGCCATCGGTCGCTGGCGGGATCGCCGTGCTCATCATATCAATGGCAATTTGCGCCGCGCTTGGCGTCTTGATTGAACGCCTCGCGTATTGTCCGCTGCGCAAACAGCCAAAACTGACGATGCTGATAACGGCCATCGGTGTTTCGCTTTTTTTGGAATACACGGGACAATTTGTTTTCGGCGCCGCGCCTAAAAAATTTCCCGAAATCCTGCCGACTTTTCCCATCGCGCAGATCGGCGGTTTAAGTTTGAACAGCAACCAACTCATGGTTCTGGGCGTCACGATTTTTTTACTGCTCGCGCTGCGCTTTATCGTGCTGAAAACTAAGATCGGCATGGCGATGCGTGCGCTGGCGTTCAATCCCGAAGCCGCCGCGCTGATGGGCATCAACACCGACGTCGTCATCTCCATCACGTTCGGCCTCGGCTCGGCGCTCGCGGCGGCGGCGGGAATTTTATTTGCCGTCAATTATCCGTCCATTGATCCGCTCATGGGAATTTTGCCGGGGCTGAAGGCGTTTGTCGCGGCGGTGCTCGGCGGCATCGGCAACCTGCCCGGCGCGGCGCTCGGCGGCATCATCATCGGCGTCACCGAAACGCTCGTCGCCGGCTACATTTCCTCGACCTACCGCGACGCGATTGCGTTCGGGATTTTGATTTTGATTCTGCTCGTCAAACCGTCCGGCTTGCTCGGCAAAAAGGAAATTGAAAAAGTATGAGTTTCCCGCGCGCCAAAACTTTTTTGCTCGGCGCGATTGCGTTGTGTTTTTTAATTTCGCTTTTTGAAAACAAAATCAATTCCTACTGGCTCTTCATCAGTTACGACATCGGCATCAACATCATCCTCGCCGTCAGTTTGAATCTCATCAACGGCTACACCGGACAATTTTCGCTCGGCCATGCGGGATTCATGGCCGTCGGCGCTTACACGGCGTCGGTCATCACGAATCAATTCGGCGAACTGAATCCATTCTTTTCCGGCGCGGTTTTTCTCGGCGCGCTGCTCGCGGGCGGATTGCTCGCGGCGCTGGCCGGATTGCTGGTGGGAATTCCCACGCTGCGTTTGCGCGGCGATTATCTCGCCATCGTCACGCTCGGCTTCGGCGAAATCATCCGCGTCATTTTCCAGAACATGCAATCCGTCGGTGGCGCGCGCGGCTTGAGCGTCATGCACGGCTGGACGAATTTTTTCTGGGCGTTCGGTTTCGCCGCCGTGACGGTTTATGTCGTCACCGCGCTCGTCCATTCCACTTACGGGCGCGGCTTCATCGCCGTGCGCGACGACGAAGTCGCGGCCTCGGCGATGGGCATCAGCACGACCAAATACAAGGTCACCGCGTTCGTCGTCGGCGCATTTTTCGCGGGCATCGCGGGCGGCCTTTACGCGCACTCGAAACAATTCATCACGCCCGGCGGCTTCGGCTTCATGCAATCCATCGCCATCGTCGTGATGGTCATCCTCGGCGGCATGGGCAACACCGTCGGCGTCATCATCGCCGCGGTTTTACTGACGCTGTTGCCGGAATTTTTACGCCCGGTCGCCGAATATCGCATGATCATTTATTCGCTGCTGCTGATCATTTTGATGCTCACGCGGCCGCAGGGACTTTTCAGTTTGCGAAAATCTTTATCGGCAAAATAAAATGTCCGCGCTCTTGCAACTTGACAAAGCCACCATCCGTTTCGGCGGATTGACGGCAGTTTCGGAACTGGATTTGCAAATCGGGCGCAACGAGTTGGTTGGTTTGATCGGTCCGAATGGCGCGGGCAAGACGACCGCGTTCAATCTGATCACTGGCGTTTATCAGCCGACCAGCGGGGAAATTTTTTTTGACGGCCAATCGCTCGCCAGTCGCAAGCCACACCAGATCGCCAAGCGCGGCATCGCGCGAACATTTCAAAACATCCGGCTGTTCGCTTCGATGAGCGTTTTCGACAATGTCCGCATCGCCGCGCGCTTGCATTGTCCGCGCGGCGTCCGTAACGCGCTCTGGCGCGGACGCGCTTTTCGCGATGGCGAAAAAGAAATCGCGGACGAAGTGATGGCGCTGCTGGAAATTTTTCAGCTCGGAAAATTTCGCGACGCACCGGCGAAAAGTTTGAGCTACGGCGACCAGCGGCGATTGGAAATCGTCCGCGCGCTGGCGACGAAACCGAAATTGCTGTTGCTCGACGAACCCGCCGCCGGCATGAACGCGAGCGAAAAAGTTGAATTGATGCGGCTCATCCAGTTCATCAAGGACAAGTTTCAGATTTCCGTTTTGCTCGTCGAGCATGACATGAAAGTCGTCATGGGCATCTGCGAGCGCATCGCGGTCCTGGATTACGGCGTGAAGATCGCCGAGGGAAAACCGGAGGAAATCCGCGCGAATCCGAAAGTGATTGAAGCATATCTAGGAGAAGAACATCCAAAAAATGTTTAATCAGCCACAGAGCCGCAGAGCCGCAGAGGAAATTCCAAAAATTTATTTTCGGAGAATTTCTATTCTTTTTCTCTGTGTCTCTGTGTCTCTGTGGCAAATCCAATGTTAGAAGTCAAAAATCTTCAAGTCAGCTACGGCGCGATCAACGCGTTGCACGGGATTTCTTTGTCCGTGAAAGCCGGCAGCATCGTCACGCTCATCGGCGCGAACGGCGCGGGCAAGACGACTACGCTTAAGACAATTTCCGGGTTGCTCAAGCCGAAGGCGGGCGAAATTTTTTACGACGGCGAAAACATCGCCAGCCTGCCGCCGCACCAAATTGTCGCGCGCGGCCTTTCGCACGTTCCCGAAGGCCGGATGATTTTTGCGAACTTGACCGTGCTGGAAAATTTGCAACTCGGCGCGTATTTGCAGAAGGATAAAAAAATCATCCGGCGTGAACTTGAACACGTTTTCAATTTGTTCCCGCGATTGTTGGAACGTCAAAAACAAATCGCCGGAACACTTTCTGGCGGCGAGCAGCAAATGCTCGCGATTGGCCGCGCGCTGATGAGCAAACCGAAATTGTTGTTGCTCGACGAACCGTCGCTCGGCCTCGCGCCGTTGCTGGTTAAAACTATTTTTGAAAAAATTGTTGAAATCAACCGCGAGCAGGGCATCACGATTTTGCTCGTCGAACAAAACGCGAATCTGGCGCTGGAGATTTCCCATTTTGGTTACGTGCTCGAAACGGGAAAAATAATTTTGCAGGACAACTCCGCCGCGCTGCGCCAGAATCCGCAGGTCAAAGACGCCTATCTTGGCGGAAATTAATTTGCCATGAAAAGAAACCGTCAATTTGCCAGCGATAATTATTCCGGTGTCTGCCCGGAAGCCTGGGCCGCGATGGCCGAGGCGAACGCTGGCCATGAGGTGAGCTACGGCAATGACCGCTGGACGCAGCGCGCGGCAGATTTGATCCGCGACATTTTCGAGACGGACTGCGAGGTTTATTTTGTCTTCAACGGCACGTCGGCCAATTCGCTGACGCTCGCATCGCTGTGCCAGTCGTATCACAGCATTCTCTGCCACGAACTCGCGCACATCGAAACCGCCGAATGCGGCGCGCCGGAATTTTTTGCGAACGGCAGCAAATTGCTGTTGCTGCAAGGAGCGGACGGGAAAATTGACCCGGCGGAAATCGAACGCGCCGCCAACCAGCGTACCGACATCCATTATCCGAAACCGCGCGCATTAAGCCTCACGCAGGTCACGGAAGTCGGCACGGTTTATTCGCCGGCGGAAATTAAAACGCTCGCGGACGCGGCAAAAAAACGCGGGCTGCGCGTGCAGATGGACGGCGCGCGCTTTGCCAACGCCGTCGCCTCGCTCGGCGTGGCGCCGGCGGACATCACCTGGCGCGCGGGCGTGGACGTGTTGTGTTTTGGCGGGACGAAGAACGGCATCGGCATTGGCGAGGCGGTGGTTTTTTTTGACCGCGAACTCGCGCGCGATTTTGATTATCGCTGCAAGCAAGGCGGGCAGCTCGCGTCGAAAATGCGTTTCCTTTCCGCGCCTTGGCTGGGGATGTTACAGGACGGCGCGTGGCTGCGGCACGCGCGGCACGCGAACGAAATGGCGCAACGGCTTGAGGCCGGGTTGAAAAAAATTCCGGCCGTGAAAATTTCTTATCCCGTCCAGTCGAACGCCGTGTTCGCCATCATTCCAAAACCGGCGGAGGAAAAAATTCATGAAAACGGCTGGCAATTTTATACCGGCGTCATCACGCCGGACGAATCCCGGCTCATGTGCAGTTGGGACACGACGCCGGAGGACGTGGATGCGTTCGTCGCGGATTTGCGGGAAATCATCTCGTGATGGCCACGCAATATCCGGTCCGGCGCGTTCTGACCGGACAATTTGAACTTGCGTGTCAAATCTCGCGAAATGACCTGTTGACTTCAACCGTCCATCTGATAAATTCCGCGTCCCTTTATTGGATTTTTGAGATGAAAACATATTTGCCGAAAGTGAATTTAGACCAGCGCAAGTGGCATGTGATTGATGCCGACGGCGCGGTGCTCGGTCGTCTGGCCGCGCAGGTTGCCGACGTTTTGCGCGGCAAAAACAAACCCGTTTACACGCCGCATTTGGACGCGGGCGATTTTGTCATCGTCATCAACGCGGAAAAAGTCCGCGTGACCGGCAAGAAAGAAACGGCGAAGGAATACATGAGCTATTCCGGCTGGAAAGGCGGCGAGAAATATGCCACTGTCGCGCAAGTCCGCGCCAAGCAGCCCGAACATCTCATCACCCACGCCGTCAAAGGCATGATCCCCAAGAACCGGCTCGGCGCGCAGTTGCTGACCAAGCTGAAAGTGTTCAAGGGACCGAAACACGATCACGAGGCGCAAACGCCCGCGACACTTGCCATCGCTAAATAATTTCGTTTGATTAAATTTTCTATGGCCACCAAAACCACCAACGAATTTCTCGGCACGGGCCGGCGCAAAACCGCCGTCGCGCGTGTCCGCCTCGCGACCGGCAGCGGCAAGATCACCGTGAACCGCCGGACGTTTGAAAATTATTTTCCGCTTGAAACCCTGCGCGCCGTGGTCATCCAGCCGTTGACGGTCGCCGGGGCTTTGGAAAAATTTGACGTGCGCGTGAACGTCGCGGGCGGCGGGCCGAACGGCCAGGCCGACGCGGTTCGTCATGGCATTTCCCGCGCGTTGATCAAATTTGACGCCGCGTTGCGTCCGCCGCTGAAGGCGGAAGGATTGCTCACGCGCGATCCGCGTATGCGCGAACGCAAAAAATACGGCCAGCCGGGCGCGCGCAAGCGCTTCCAGTTCTCGAAGCGTTGATCGTTTCGGAATTTTCAAACCCTGCTGGATCAATCTGGCAGGGTTTTTTGTTTTAAGAAAAGTTTTTATACGGTAAAAGAAAGGCAGAAATGAAATCGAAAAAAGTCGCCATCATCGGCGCATCGGGATATTCCGGCGAAGTCCTGGTGCAGTTGCTGTTGAACCATCCGCACGCGGAACTGGTCGCCGTCACCTCGCGCCAAAATGCCGGGCAGACGCTGGCGCAAGTGTTCCCAAAATTCGCCAGCAATCCGAAATCGAAAACTATTCGCTTCAGCGAGCCAAACGCCGAAGTTTTGGCGAAGCAGGCCGACGTGGTTTTTCTCGCGTTGCCGCACGGCGTCGCCGCCGAATACGCCGTGTCCCTGCTCGGCGCGGGCTGCGTCGTGATAGATTTGAGCGCGGATTTCCGGCTCAAGAGTGCGTCGGTTTACAAAGAATTTTACGCGCACGACCATCCTGCGCCGGAACTTTTGAAAAAATCCGTTTATGGTTTGCCGGAAATTTATCGCGAGCAGATCAAAAAATCTTTGCTCATCGCATCGCCGGGTTGTTATCCGACGAGCATTTTGTTGCCGATAATTCCGCTGTTGAAATCAGGTTTGATCAAACCGATGGGCATCATCGCTGATTCCATGAGCGGCGTCAGCGGTGCGGGTCGCAAAGCCGAAGTGGATTATCTATTTTGCGAATGCAACGAAAGCATCCGGCCTTACGGCGTGCCGAAGCACCGGCATTTGTCCGAGATCGAGGAACAACTTTCGCTCGCAGCCAAAACGCAAGTCGTGATCCAGTTCACGCCGCATTTGATTCCGGTGAACCGTGGCATTTTGACGACACTTTACCTCGCGCCGGAAAAACATTTTTTAACGGCGGCGGAAATGCATTCGTTGAACGAAAAAATTTCCGCGTGCTACCAAAAATTTTACGGCGACGAACCCTTCGTGCGATTGCTTGAAGGAAAAAATTTGCCGGACACAAAAAACATCGTCGGCACGAACGTCATCGAAATCGCGTGGCGGCTCGATCCGCGCACCGACCGGCTCATCGTGATGAGCGCCGAGGACAACCTTGTCAAAGGCGCGAGCGGCCAGGCCGTGCAAAGTATGACCATTGTTTGCGGTTTTGCCGAAACCGCCGGATTGATTTGAGCCGTGTCTGCGACGATTGCCAAACCTGTGCAATGGAACGCGGCGGATTACGCTGCGAATTCCGTCGTGCAACAAACTTGGGCGCGCGAACTCATCGCCAAATTAAATTTGCGCGGCGACGAAAACATTTTGGACGTCGGCTGTGGTGACGGGAAAGTGACGGCGGAAATCGTACGCGCTTTGCCAAATGGTTTTATCATCGGCACGGACGCCTCGCCGCAAATGATTGCGTTCGCAAAAAAAACTTTCCCGGCGAAAAAATTTCCGAATCTTCAGTTTCAAATCTGCGACGCGCGAAAAATTTCCGCAAAAAAATTCGCCAAATTTGATGTTGTTTTTTCCAACGCCGCGCTGCATTGGGTAAATGATCATAAAAAAATTCTGCGCGGTGCGTCGGCGGTTTTGAAATCCGGCGGACGACTCGTCGTTTCCTGCGGCGGCAAAGGCAACGCGCAGGATGTTTTTATGGCGTTGCGACCGGAAATGCGCCTCAAGCGTTGGCGCGGTTTTTTTCGTCAAATGCCAACGCCATATTTTTTTTACGCGCCGGACGATTATAAGAAGTGGCTGCCAAAATTCG
>CAXUBD010000021.1:0-19867 GCA_964249225.1 uncultured Verrucomicrobiota bacterium
GTTGCCGCCGGTCGAAAATCCGGTGCGCGGTCCCGCGCCGGGCCAGAGCTCGCCATGGATTATTCGCACTGCACTTTGTGTTGAGCCGCGCGCCGGACGTTTGCATCTGTTCATGCCGCCGGTTGAAACGACGGAAGATTATTTGGATTTGATCGCCGGCATCGAAACCGTCGTCACCGAAATGGGCACGCCGGTCATCATCGAAGGCGAGACGCCGCCGCGCGATCCGCGCCTAAACAAGCTCGCCGTCACGCCCGATCCCGGCGTCATCGAGGTCAACATGCATCCGAGCAAGACGTGGGACGAACTCGTCGAGCGCACAGAAATTCTTTACGAGGAAGCGCGGCAGACGCGGCTCGGCACGGAAAAATTCATGCTCGACGGACGCCACACCGGCACGGGCGGCGGCAACCACATCATCATCGGCGCGGAAGCGCCGCCGGATTCGCCGGTGCTGCGGCGTCCCGATTTGCTGCGCTCGCTGCTGACGTATTGGCAGAATCATCCGTCGTTGAGCTGGCTGTTCAGCGGCTTGTTCGTCGGCCCGACTTCGCAAGCGCCGCGCATTGACGAGGCGCGCAACGATTCGCTTTACGAACTGGAAATCGCGTTCAAGGAAATGGACCGGCAGATCGGCGCGTTCGGCCGGACGCCGCCGTGGATGGTGGACCGGCTGTTCCGAAATCTTTTGATTGATTCCAGCGGCAACACGCATCGCTCGGAATTTTCCATTGATAAATTATTTGCGCCCGAAAGCAGCAGCGGACGCCTTGGCCTCGTCGAGATGCGCGCGTTTGAAATGCCGCCGCACGCACGCATGAGCCTCGCGCAACATCTCGTGCTGCGCGGCCTCGTCGCGAAATTCTGGAACGAGCCTTACAAAAACGATCTCGTGCGCTGGGGCACGGACATCCACGACCGCTGGATGCTGCCGCATTTTTGCGAAACGGATTTCCGCGACGTCATCGGCGATTTGAAGGAAGCCGGTTATCCGTTCGAGTTCGACTGGTTCGCGCCGCATTTTGAATTTCGTTTCCCGCGCATCGGTGATCTGGAGCAGCGCGATTTGCAAATCGAACTCCGCACCGCGCTCGAACCATGGCACGTCCTCGGCGAAGAACCCGGCGGCGGCGGCACGGTGCGTTACGTGGACAGCTCGCTCGAACGCCTGCAAGTCAAGGCGAACGGACTCATCGGCGACCGTTTCGCCATCACGGTCAACGGCCATCGCGTGCCGTTGCATCCGACCGGCGTGAACGGCGAAGGCGTCGCGGGCGTGCGCTATCGCGCGTGGCAACCGCCGATTTGTCTGCAACCGACAATCAAATCGCACGCGCCGTTGCGCTTCGATCTTTATGACACTTGGAACAAACGTTCGCTCGGCGGCTGCACGTATCACGTCGCGCATCCGGGCGGACGCGGCTACGACACATTTCCCGTGAACAGCTACGAAGCCGAGGCGCGGCGGCTTTCCCGATTTTTCCGTCACGGCCATCAGCAGGGAAAATTCACGCCGCCGCCGGAAATCCCAAACGGCGACTTTCCTTTCACGCTCGACTTGCGCAACGTTTGATGCAGACGACAATAAGGGCAGACGCGACCAAACGCCGATGATCCAATCGCAATCCCAAACCGCGACCGGTGAGACCAGCTTCGCCAAGAAGGCGACGCCGGAAAAATTATTGGCGGGTTACAAACCGGCGAAGGGCGCGTTCGACGAATTGCTCGCGGCCAACGGCGAGCCGCGTCCGCATTACGCGAAATTGGTCGGCGCGCTGGAGGAATTCAGCCCGAACGAATTGCAACATCGCGCGGACACCTGCCAGCGGCTCATCCGCGAACAGGGCATCACTTACAACGTTTACGGCGACCCGCGCGGCATGGAACGTCCGTGGCAGGTGGACCCGATTCCGTTCATCATCGCGCCGGACGAATGGCGCGCGCTCGAAGCGGGCTTGATCCAGCGCGCGACGCTGCTGAATAAAATTCTCACGGACTGCTACGGCGCGCAGGAATTGATCCGCACGCGCTGGCTCTCTCCCGCGCTGGTTTTCGGCCAGCCGGATTTTCTGCGCCCGTGCCACAACATCCGCGCGACGACGGACACGTTTTTGCATTTTTACGCCGCCGATTTGGCGCGCTCGCCGGACGGACGCTGGTGGGTGATTTCCGACCGCACGCAAATTCCGACCGGCGCGGGCTACGCGCTGGCGAATCGGCTCGTGACTTCAAGAATTTTATCCGAATCGTTCCGCGAAAATAATGTCCACCGGCTCGCCGGATTTTTTCGCGAGGCGCAAAGCACGCTCGCGCGGCTCGCACCGCGTCCGTCCGAAAACGCGCGCGTCGTCATGCTCACGCCCGGCCCGCACAACGAAACGTATTTCGAGCAGGCGTATCTCGCGCGTTATCTCGGCTACATGCTCGTCGAGGGACAGGATTTGACCGTGCGCGACAATCACGTCTGGCTGAAAACCTTGAGCGGCCTCGAGCGCGTGGACGTGATTCTGCGCCGCGTGGACGACGATTTTTGCGACCCACTCGAATTGCGGAACAATTCCATGCTCGGCGTGCCCGGCCTTGTCGAGGCGTTGCGCGCGGGCAACGTGACCGTCGCGAACGCGCTCGGCAGCGGCCTGTTGCAAAGCCCGGCGTTCATGTCGTTTTTGCCGGGACTGTGCCGGCATCTGCTCGGCGAGGAATTAAAACTGCCGTCCGTCGCGACGTGGTGGTGCGGCCAGAAAACCGCGCGCGAACACGTTCTCAAAAATCTCGACCGCTTCGTCGTCAAACCCGCGTTCCGCAATTACGCGCAAAATTTTGATTCGGAAAAACCGTTCGCGCCGTCCGAACGCGACGAACTGAAACGCCAGATTGAATTCGATCCCGATCTGTTCGTCGCGCAGGAGCGCGTGGAATTTTCCACCGCGCCGTCGTGGGACAACGGCGCGCTCGTGCCGCGACCCATCGGCCTGCGCGTTTATCTCGTCGCGAGCGAAAACGGCTACTGCGTCATGCCCGGCGGTCTCACGCGCGTTTTGCCGGAGAGCGGCAGCAATTTTATTTCCATGCAACGCGGCGGCGGCAGCAAGGATACTTGGATCGCGTCGGAAACGCCTGTCGAAGAAGTCACGTTGCTGCACAGCACGAATCAAAATGTCGAACTGCGCCGCACGGGAAACAATCTGCCGTCGCGCCTCGCGGATAATTTTTTCTGGCTCGGCCGTTATTCCGAACGCGCCGACGCCACCGCGCGCCTGCTGCGCAGCGCGTTGCTGCGCTTCAATCCCGAACGCACGGGCAGCGCGCTGCCGTTGCTCTCGCCGCTGCTGCACACGCTCGCGACGCAAGGCCAGTTGCCCGGCATTTTGGAACAGCGCGAGTTGAGCCAGAATTCCGAGGCGTTCGAGGCGGAATTGCTCGCGGCGATTTTTGATCCGGCGCGTCCGGGAAGTTTGCGGCAGATCGTTGACCGTTTGCAGATGCTCGCGATGTTCGTGCGCGACCGCACGTCCAACGACATGTGGCGCGGCTTGAGCCAGCTCAACGAAGGTCTTGGCGGCAGCGAGACGTCGCGGCGACGCGGCGTCATGCTCGCGGGCGACGCCGTCGGCGTGTTGAATCCAACATTGCTCGGCCTAGCGGCGTTTCACGGTCTCGCGCGCGAAAACATGACGCGCGCACAAGCGTGGCGTTTTGTCGACATGGGTTTGCGGCTCGAACGCGCAGTCTATCTCGGCACGCTGCTCGACGCCACACTGCGTTCGCCCGAAGCCGACAATCCCAGCGTGCTCGAAGCCGTGCTCGACGTGGCCGACAGTTCCATCACGTATCGCTCGCGCTATAATTTGCTGCCGCACGTTCCGGCGGTTTTTGATCTCGTGCTGCTCGACGACAAAAATCCGCGTTCGGTTCTGTTTCAAATCGTCCAGCTCACGCAACATTTTGAACGGCTGCCGCTCGAACGCGAAGCCGCGCGCCCCGATTCCGGCAAAAGCATTTTGCAGGAATGCGTCGTGCGCCTGAACAACCTTGATACGCGCGAATTGGCCGGCCCGCTGGAAAATCTCTCCGCCAGCAAAGTCGGCAAGGCGATCCAGCAAACCTTGCGCGACCTGCCGAAATTGTCCGACGCCATCGCCGCCGCGTATTTCGCGCACTCCGCGATCTCGCGCACCGGCCGGGAGAACGAGCAATGAAGATTTTGAAACAAAACGCAGAGACGCAGAGAACGCGGAGAAACGCGGAGCCTTTTATTTTTTGCCAGACAGATGCGGATGTCTGTGAAATCAATTGTTTTCTTTGCGCCTCTCTGCGTTCTCCGCGTCTCTGCGTTTCATTTTTCCGCACATGACCTACAACATCATCCATCGCACGCTTTACGAATACGCTGCGCCGGTCACGATGTCGCATCACGTCGCACGGCTCGAACCGCGCGCCACGTCCACGCAGGCGCAGGAAAATTTTTCGCTGAAAATTTTTCCCGAACCCACGCTGCGCAAGGCGCGCACGGATTATTTCGGCAATCGCATCTGTCTTTTCAGCGTGCAGGAAGTCCACAGTAAACTCGAAATCATCACGCACAGCCGCGTGGCCGTCAGCGCCAAAAAGATCGCCGTGCCGGAAATCACCGTCGCGTGGGAGCAGGTCGCGAAACTGTTTCGCGATCCCGTTTCGCCGGAAGTCGTCGAGCCGTATCAATTTATTTTCGACTCGCCGCAGGTGCGCGCGTCGCTGGATTTTGGCGATTACGCGCGCGAAAGTTTTGCGCCGGACGTGCCGCTGGTCGCAGGCGCGCTGGATTTGACCAAAAGAATTTTCAAGGATTTCAAATTCGATTCGAAGGCCACGACGATCTCGACGCCCATCGAGGAAGTTTTCGAAAAACGGCGCGGCGTCTGTCAGGATTTCGCGCATCTCGGCATCGCGTGCCTGCGCTCGCTCGGTTTGCCCGCGCGCTACGTCAGCGGCTATTTGCGCACGCACGCGCCCGAAGGCAAGACGCGGCTCGTCGGCGCGGATGCGAGCCACGCGTGGTTCCAGATTTATTGCCACGGCCTCGGCTGGCTGGATTTTGATCCGACGAACAACGTCCAGCCGGCGGAGGAACACATCACCGTCGCGTATGGCCGCGATTTTAGCGACGTCAGCCCGGTCGCGGGAATTCTCACCGGCGGCGGACGGCACGTCGTGAAAGTTTCCGTGGACGTGGAATCGGTTTGAACGGCGGGTTCAAAGATGATTTTGCAGCCACATCAAAATTTTCTTCAGCCAATCGAAATTAAACCAGCCGCGTGTGAAGCCATAAAAAGCCAGCAGCAACGCGCCGAAAATCGCCGTCCATTCCCAGCAAAGAATTTTCTGTTTGCGACCCTTGATGAAAAATAGCGCGGCAAAAATATTTGCCGCGGTCGCGATTCCCAATCCCCAAAACATCAGCAACCGACCGGTCGAAGCGGATGAAAGCTGCACATTCCCAAAATGCTCGCGCGTCGCCGCTGGCAAACCGATGAGCAAAAGAATCAGCAGTGCGCATTTATCGTGATGATAAAAAACCGCTGCATGACGGTTAATTGATTTTCTCCGCGATTTTGTATTTGAACATCCGCTTCTTCATCCAGCGCACCGCGAGCAGATCGTAAAACGACGCGAACAGCCGATTCCACACGCCGTAATTGCTCTGCCCGGCGAAGCGCGGATTGTTGCTCACTTCGATTTCCGTGACCGTGTGGCCCTCGATCTTGAACAGTGTCGGCAGGAAGCGGTGCATGCCTTTGAAAAATTTCAGGTTCTCGATGCACTCGCGTTTGAAGGCACGATAAGTGCAGCCGGCATCGGCAATCTGCTCGCCGGACAATTTATTCCGTACCGCGTTGGCAATGCGCGATGATGCCACGCGGATGAAATTGTCACCCTCGCCGCGCGCCTTTACACGCGTGCCGCAAACGCAGTCGAAATTTTTCAGCGCCTCCAGAAATTTCAGCAAATCCTTCGGGTCGTTCTGCAAATCTGCATCGAGCGTGAACAAAAATTTCCCGCGCGCGGCCTTGAGACCGGCGAAGCTCGCCGCGCTCTCGCCGCAGTTGAACGCAAATTTTTGCACGCGGATGCGCGAATCTTCCACCGCAAGCTCCTTCAAAATATCCCACGACTTGTCTTTGCTGCAATCGTCCGTGATGACGATCTCGTAAGAAATTTTCAGCGGCTCGACCGCCGCGCGGATGGCCTTGACGAGTTCGCGCAAATTTCCTTCTTCGTTGTAGCAAGGAATGACGAGACTGATTTCGGGGGCTTCAGCCATTTACTTTTTTCCGTAAAATTCCGCGATCGCTTCGCAAACTTTATCCGCCGCATCAATCCCCATTTCACCGTGAATCGGCAGCGACAAAATTTCTTTCACCGCTTTTTCGGTCTGCGGCAATTTTGGAGTGTAAGGGAACAGGCCGACGACCGCCGGTTGCAAATGGTTCGGTTTCGGATAATGCACGCCGGTCTCAATATTTTTCTCCTTGAGAAATTTCTGCAAATCATCGCGGCGTTCGCAGCGCGTGACATACATGTGATACACCGGCGTCGCCCATTCGCGCACGGGCGGGGTTTGCACGATGCCTTTGAGACGTTCGTTGTAGCGCGTGGCGATCTGCCGGCGGTTTTCATTGAAGCCGTCGAGGTGCTTCAACATCACGCGCCCGATGGCGGCGTTGATTTCGTTGAACCGCACGTTGTAGCCGGTGAATTCGTGATCGTATTTTCCCTGGCGACCGTGATTGCGCAACATCCGCAAACGGTCGGCGTAATCCATTTTGTTCGTCGTGATGCAACCGCCGTCGCCGAGAACGGTCAAATTTTTCGACGGGAAAAAGCTGAACGCGCCGAAGTCACCCATGCTGCCGACGGTTTTGCCCTTGTATTTCGCGCCCTGCGCCTGCGCGCAATCTTCGATGACCCAGAGATTATTTTTCTTGGCGATGGCGAGCAGCTTGTCGTTGTCAATCGGATGGCCGTAAAGATGCACGCCGATGATGCCGACGGTGCGCGGCGTGATGAGCGATTCGACGTGCGCCAAATCCATGACGAACGTGTCGTCAATGTCCGCGAACACCGGCTTCGCGCCGAGATGAATCAGCGGCTCCATCGTCGGAAACGCCGTGTGGCTAGGCACGATAATTTCGTCGCCCGGCCCGATGCCTTGCAACTGGTGCAAACAATAAACGATCATCGTCCACGAACTGCCGAGGACTGTTTGCGTCGTGCCGGTGTGCGCGGCGAGTTCGGCCTCGAACGCGGTGGATTCCTTGCCGAGGATATATTGGCCGGAGCGGATGGCGCGCAGCGCGGCTTCCTCGACTTCGGCGTTCACGAAACATTTTGATAACGGGATTTTGCTCATAAATTGATTATCCGCGAATTACGCGAATTGACGCGAATTATTTTTGGGTTGCAGGTCAATGGATTCGATCGCGCGATTGGTCAGCACGATGCGTTTCCATTCCAAACTGGCCGCGCCAAAATTTATCAGCACGCCAACTTCGAGTTTGGAAACTTTCAAGTAATTGATGACCTGCGCTTCCTCGCGCGAAGTCAGTTTGTCCAAGGCTTTGAGTTCAACAATAATTTTTCCGCAGGCAATAAAATCTGCGATGTAGGTTCTTTTGATTTGCTTGCCTTTGTAAAAAATCGGCATTTCCGCCTGCGGCGCGAAAGGAACGTTCCGGTTCGCCAATTCAATCTCCAAACACTCCTGATAAACCGGCTCGGAAAATCCAAAGCCATTTTCCCGATGCACCTCCATGGCCGCACCGACAATCGCATAAACTTCCTCTTTGAAAATGAGTTCAGCCATTGTTTTTTGATTTTAGAAAAATTCGCGTCAATTCGCGTAATTCGCGGATTGATTATTTTAATTCAACGGCACGACCGGTCTTCACGGATTCCAGCGCGGCGTTCAGCACGCGCACGGCGTGGTAGCCGGACCACGCATCGGCGCGCGGCGTGGCGCGGGTTTTCACGGAATCCACAAACGCACGCAGCTCGGCCAGCAACGGTTCTTCCGGCGGCGTTTCGATCTGCGTCACGACGCCTTCGGTCGCCTTGAAATCATTGCCGCCGGCGGGCGTGTGCGTGTTCGCGTAGGTTTTGATTTTATATTGCGAGATGTTGTAATCGCAGACCGCGCTCAACTTGTCGCCGCAGACAATCACCTCGCGGAATTTGCCGGGAATAAAATATTCCGTCTCAACCGTCGCCCAGGTTTTGCCGTGCTTGGTTTCGTATTCGAGCGAGACGAACGAAACGTCATCCAGGCCGCGACCGAAAAAATCATGGTTGATGGCCGTGACGCTTTTCGGCAGCGCGGCGAGAATGAAATTAAACAGGTCAACAAAATGAATGCCATCCGCGAACATCACGCCGCTGTCGTTGCGCGGACGCTTGAAGCCGCCGAAGTGCCCGCGAATCATGTTTACCTTGCCAAACTCGCCGTTCTGCACCGCGTCGCGCAGCCACAACGTCGCCGGATCGAAACGCAAAATGTGTCCGACCTGCAAAATTCTTTTGGTCTTGTCCGCGAGTTCCGCGAGTTGCTTCGATTCGTCGTTGACGAGCGTCAATGGTTTTTCGACGAACACATCCTTGTCGGCGTCGAGAAATTCTTTGCACAGTCCAAAGTGAGTCTGTGCGGGCGTGACGACCACGACGCCGTCAATTTTGTTGATGAAATCCTTGTAGTTCGTCGTAAGCCGTTCGGCGGGCAGGCCGATTTTGCGGGCCGGTTCAAGCTGCTTGTCGCCGACCTCGGCCACATACAGCTCAATCGGCAGATTGTTCAGGTTGCGCAAATGGTTCGCGCCCCAGCGGCCAAGTCCGAGCAAAAGAATTTTTGTCATGTAAAGTCAGGAATTTTCTCGCAAACGTCGCACGCCAGCAAGAAAAACATTTGGTCGAACGCGGTCAGTTAATTGACTAACTGATACCAATTGTCGCGCTGATGCGGTTCGTAGCCGAGGTCGTTGATGAGCCGGTGCATGTCCGGCACGGTCATGCGGAAGGTGGTGCCCGCCTGCGACACGACATTTTCCTCAATCATGATGCTGCCGAGATCGTTCGCGCCGTATTTCAACGCGACCTGCCCGATCTCCAATCCTTGCGTGACCCACGAGCTTTGAATGTTCGGAAAATTATCCAGATAAATCCGCGCCAGCGCCTGCATCCGCAAATACTCCTGCGCGCCAACGGTCGGCGCTTTCAATTTCGTGTGCTCGGCCTGAAACGTCCACGCGATGAACGCGGTGAAATTTCCCATTTTCTCATTTCCACTTTCCGCTTTCCGCTTCAGGGAAATTTCCTGCTGCGCACGCAGGCGTTCGAGATGTTCGATACGATCTTCAATTGTCTCGACGTGACCGAACATCATCGTCGCGCTCGAATAAAGTCCGAGGCGATGCGCCACGTCCATGACTTCGAGCCAGTCGTTGCTCATCGCTTTCAGCGGCGCAATTCTTTGCCGCACACGATCAACTAAAATTTCGCCGCCGCCGCCGGGAACCGAGCCGAGTCCGGCTTTTTTGAAATCAGAAATAATTTTTTCGAGCGGCTCGTTGAACACTTCGCGAAAATGCACAAACTCGCTCGGACTGAAACCGTGGATGTTGAACGTAGGAAATTTATTTTTGACGTGCGACAGCAGATCCAGATACCACTGCTTCGTGAGCTTTGGATGATGCCCGCCCTGCATCAACATCTGGTTGCCGCCGAGCGCGATGGTTTCCTCAATTTTTTTGTCGAGTTCCGGCAGCGTGATGACGTAGGAATCATCATCTTTTTCCACGCGGTAAAATGCGCAGAACTTGCAATAGACATTGCAAACATTGGTGTAATTCACGTTGCGGTCAACATTGTAAGTAACAATTTCATTGCCGCGTCCGCCAAATTCTTTTGCCTTCGCCAGTTGCCGGCGGCGATCCGCGAGTGCGCCGAGTTCTTCGAGCGGCAGATGATAAAGTCGCAACGCTTCCGTTTGAGAAATGCGTTGGCCGTCCCAAACTTTTTGCAGCAATCCATCCAATGACGCGTCGTAAATCACAACCACAGGCTAACAAAACAGGCCGCCTGGGGCAACTCGGTTTGGTTCTTGAATCGCCGGCGAAAGGCGCAGAAATCTGAGCAATGCAGTTTGCAGTAAGATATAAATCCCGTTTGCAATTTGCACAACACGGTCGCGACTAATTTTACGGAATAAAAAATGTTGGTTAGCGAATCGCAAGCCGCCATTGCATAAAATTTGAAGAGAAAGTTTTTTGTTTCAGGCCTTCGCGCACAATCATGATGGCACGCTGAATGCAAAAGTAAGTTCATGTCATCAGGCGGCAGCGGGCGTTTTGGACTCGCATTTCACCCCGGCCAGGCTCGCGCAACCGAGTTGGTTTTAAAATCCATGCGGGTTTCACCCCATTGCCCGCCGTGTTCAAAACTATTACTCCTTTTATGTCCTACACATGGTCCGCAACACCAGCTTCCATCGCAGGAATAATGCAACCATGATGAAGTTGGAACAAATTTTCAGCCGTCCGCGCACCCAGCCGTCCGAAACTCCGGAAATTTTGACGGAGGAAGAACCGTTGCGCGGTGAACTCTTGAGCGTTGACCTGCTCAAGCAATCCGCGCGCAACCTCGCGCAGAACCGTCGCGTGGAAAATGGCAACGGGCCAAATTTGTTGCTGCCGCGTCTCGCCTCAAATGAAAAAATCCTGCGCGATTATAACGAGCGGACGTTGCTCGTTGAAAAAGACCGCGTCATCACGCCGGCGGCGGAATGGCTGCTCGACAATTTTCATCTGATTGAGGAACAAATCCGCACCGCGCAACGCCATTTGCCGCGCGGTTTCAATCGCGAACTGCCGCAATTGCTCAACGGCCCGTGGAAAAATTTTCCGCGCGTTTATGAGATCGCGTTGCAGATCGTTTCGCACACGGACGGTCGGCTGGACGCGGAGCATTTGACAAGTTTCGTCGCGGGCTATCAGGAAATCGTGCCGCTGAAGCTCGGCGAACTCTGGGCGATTCCGATCATGCTCCGGCTCGCGCTCATTGAAAATCTGCGGCGCGTGGCGGCGCAGTTGAATTCCGTCCGCAAAGACCGCGACGCGGCGGAAAACTGGGCGAACGAAATTTTATCCGTCGCGGAAAAAAATCCCGCGCACCTCATCATCGTCGTCGGCGAGATGGCGCGCTCGCAGCCGGTCTTGAACCGCGCGTTCGTCACGGAATTTTTGCGGCGCATTCAGGAAAAATCGCCGTCGGTCAAGCTCGCCGTTGGCTGGATCGAGGAACGACTCGCCGAGGACAGCCTGACCGTCGGCCAGCTCGTGCAAAGCGAGAGCCAGTATCAGGCCGCGACGCAGGTGTCCGTCGGCAATTCCATTTGCAGCCTGCGTTTTCTGGACGCGATGGACTGGCAGGATTTCGTCGAGGCGCAAAGCGTCGTCGAGCAAACCTTGCGAACAGATCCCGCGAAAATTTATGCGCAAATGGATTTCACAACGCGCGATTTTTACCGGCATACGATTGAACGCATCGCGCGCTTCAGCAAAAAAACTGAATTTGAAGTCGCAACTCTGGCGATTGGTCTCGCGCAAAAAAACGCGGACAATCCCGACGACAGATTGGCGCACGTCGGATTTTTTCTGACCGGCAAAGGCGTGAATATTTTGGAGCGCGCGGCGGAAATGCGGATTCCGCTCCGTAGCATTTTGCCGCGCATCGCGCGAAAATTTCCGCTCGCATTTTATCTCGGCGGCATTTTTGCCGTCACGCTGGCCGTGACGATTCCGCTGCTGCAACGCGCGGTGGAAATGGGAATTTCAAATTGGATGCTCGCCTTAATCGTGTTGCTCGCGCTGCTTTGCACGAGCCAACTAGCCGTGTCGCTGATCAACTGGTTCGTCACGATTTTTGTGCAGCCGTCGCCGCTGCCGCGCCTGGATTTTTCCAAAGGCGTTCCGCCGGCGGACGCGACGATGGTCGTCGTGCCGACGATGCTCTCGACCGTGCGCGGCGTTGAGGCGCTGCTCGAAGCGCTCGAAGTCCGCTATCTCGCCAACAGCGACGACAATGTTTTCTTCGCGCTTCTCACCGACTTTCGCGACTCGTCGGAAGAACATGAGCCTGGCGATGAAGAATTATTAAAACGCGCCAGCGAAGGCATCGCCGCGTTGAACCAAAAATACAAAAGTGATCGCCCGTGCATTTTTTATTTTTTCCAGCGCCCGCGCCGCTGGAACGAAGCGGATAAAATCTGGATGGGCTACGAGCGCAAACGTGGCAAGCTCGCGGACTTGAACAGTTGCCTGCGCGGGCACAGTCTCGATCATTTTTCCAAAATCGTCGGCGATCTTTCCGCACTGCCGCATATTAAATACGTCATCACGCTCGACACCGACACGCAGTTGCCGCGCGATGCCGCGCGCCAGCTCGCGGCGACGATGGCGCATCCGCTGAACCGCCCGATTTACGACACGCAAAAAGGTTTGATCGTCGAAGGCTACACGATTTTGCAACCACGCGTCGCCGTCAGTTTGCCGAGCGCGGGACGCTCGCGTTTCGTGAAACTGTTTTCCGGCGATCCGGGAATTGATCCTTACACGCGCGCGGTTTCGAATGTTTATCAGGATGTTTTTCACGAAGGCTCGTTCATCGGCAAGGGCATTTACGACGTGGACGCGTTCGAGCGCGCGGTTGGCGGAAAATTTCCGGAGAACCGGATTTTGAGCCACGATCTTTTGGAGGGCAGCTACGCGCGCGCCGCGCTCGTGAGCGACGTACAATTGTTCGAGGAATTTCCGTCGCGTTACAGCGCCGACACGCGGCGGCGGCATCGCTGGATGCGCGGCGACTGGCAGATCGCCGCGTGGCTGCTGCCGCGTTTGCCCGGACTTGACGTGCGCCGCGTGGAAAATCCGCTGACCGGGTTGTCGCGCTGGAAAATTTTCGACAATTTGCGCCGCAGCCTCGTTCCGTTCGCGCTGGTTTTTTTGCTGCTGCTCGGCTGGCTGCTATTTCCGAAAAATTCCGGCGCGTGGGGAATTTTGATTTTGTCCATCATCGTGCTGCCGTCGCTGCTGGCGGTCGTCACGGATTTTTTGCGCAAGCCGAAAGATTTGCCGTTTTATTTGCATTTGCGAAATGTCGGCGAAACATTCGCGCGCCAGTCGGCGCAGGCAATTTTGACCGTCGCATTTTTGCCTTACGACGCGGGCATCAGCTTCGACGCCGTGACGCGAACATTGTGGCGCTTATTTTTTTCGCGCCGTCATTTATTGGAATGGCAAACGTCCACTGACGCTGAACACGAGGACAGCGGCACGTTGCAAAGTTTTTTTGCCGCGATGTTGTGCGCGCCGTTGCTGGCCGTCGGCGCGTCGGCGCTGTTTTATTTTCTCGGCCATCCGGCGTCGTGGATCATTTTCAGTTTTCTCGCGCTGTGGCTGGTTTCGCCGGCGATCGCGTGGTGGATCAGTTTGCCCATCGAGGAAAAACGCGTGGAATTTTCCGGCGAGCAAATCCACAAGCTCCGCAAGCTCGCGCGCCGGACTTGGTATTTTTTTGAAACATTTATCACTGCCGAGGAAAACTGGCTGCCGCCGGATAATTTTCAGGAATATCCGAATCCCGTCGTCGCGACGCGCACCTCGCCGACGAACATCGGCCTCGCGTTGCTGGGCACGCTCGCCGCGCATGATTTCGGCTACGTTTCGCTGCGCGGCCTGACGGAAAAAATTTCGCGCACGCTCGCGACGGTGGAAAAACTGGAGCGTTATCGCGGCCATTTTTACAACTGGTATGACACGCGCACGCTCAAGCCGATGCAGCCGCTATATCTTTCGACGGTGGACAACGGCAATCTGGCCGGCCTGCTGCTGACGCTGCATTCGGGTTTGCTCGAACTCGCGGATCAAAATTGGAACGCCGCGAGAATCGTCGCCGGACTGCGCGACACGCTCGGCGTCTGGAAAGACCAGTCGCGCAATTCGGGAACCAACACCAGTTTTGAAACGCTGGAAAAATTGCTCTCGCAAAATCCAACGTCGCCGGCGGAAATGATTCAACTGCTCGACAAGGCGATTGAAGCGGCAGTGAAATTGTCCGGCGCAAAAAGTGATTCGGCCAGCGAATTTGAAAACTGGCGGAAAATTTTCGAGCAAAGCTGCCGCGAACAACGCGAAGAAATTCTCGCCGCGTTTCCGTGGATGAATTTGCAGGAACCGCTTCAAGTCCATTTGAATTCTGACAAAGGGCAGGAAATAAAAAAATTCTGGGAACAATTAAACGCGCCAATGAGCGTGCGCCGTCTCGCGGATGAAACGCAAAACTGGCTCGCGAAACTGGATGAATTTTGCGATGCCGCGCGCGTTTCGCCGGAAAACGCGGCGCTGGAAAAACTATTGCAAACATTGCATTCTTTGCTCGATGTCGCCGGACAAAAAGCATTGGCAACATTGAACGAACTGGAAAGTTTGGCGCATCGCTGCGACGAACTTGCGCGGATGGATTTCACGATTTTATACGATTCGGCGCGCGAACTTTTTTCCATCGGCTACAACGTCAGCCAGCACCGGCTCGACACGAGCTGCTACGATTTGCTCGCGTCCGAAGCGCGGCTCGGCAGTTACGTCGCGATTGCGTTGGGACAGATCGAGCAAAATCATTGGTTCCGGCTCGGACGTTCGCTGACTTCGGCGGGCGGCAAGCCGACGCTCATTTCGTGGAGCGGCTCGATGTTCGAATATCTCATGCCGATGCTCGTGATGCCGACTTACGAAAATACTTTGCTCGATCTTTCCTGCAAATCCGCCGTCGCGCGACAGATTCAATACGGCAAACAAATAAAAGTTCCGTGGGGCATTTCCGAGTCCGGCTACAACTTGCGCGACACCGACGCGAATTACCAGTATCGCGCGTTCGGCGTGCCGGGACTCGGCTTCAAGCGCGGACTCGCGCACGACGTGGTCATCGCGCCTTACGCGACGGTCATGGCGCTGATGGTCGCGCCGGAAGAAGCGTGCAAAAATCTCAAGACGCTGCGCCACGAAAATGCCGCCGGGAAATTCGGTTTTTACGAAGCGCTCGACTACACGGCAGCACGCGTGCCGAACGGCCAGACGCACGCCGTCGTGCGTTCGTTCATGGCGCATCATCAAGGCATGAGTTTGCTTTCGCTCGCCTACGCGTTGTTGGATCGCCCGATGCAACGGCGGTTCGACGCAAATCCGCTTTTCAAATCGGCGGAACTTTTGTTGCACGAACGCGTGCCGCGCGAAACTTCCGTGCTGTATCCGCACGAACTCGAAGCCAGCCGCGAACGCGAATCCGCGCCCGTCGTCGAAGCGACGATGCGCGTGTTCACCGATCCGAACGTCGGGCCGCCGGAAGTGCATCTGCTTTCCAACGGCCGTTATCACGTCATGGTCACGAACACCGGCGGCGGTTACAGCCGCTGGAACGACACCGCGATGACGCGCTGGCGCGAAGATGCGACGCGCGATAATTGGGGCACGTTTTTTTATCTGCGCGACGCGGACAGCGGCGAATTTTGGTCGCCCACGCATCAGCCGACTTTGGAAACAAAATCCGGCTACGAGGCGATTTTCAGCCAGGGCCGCGCGGAATTTCGCTCGCGTCTGCACGAAATTGACACGCACACCGAAATCGCCGTCTCGCCGGAAAACGATGTCGAAGTCCGCCGCATCACGTTCACGAATCATTCCGACGAACCGCGCAGCATCGAAGTCACGAGCTACGCGGAAATTGTTTTGAACTCGGCGGCGGCGGATTTGGCGCATCCGGCGTTCAGCAATTTATTTATCCAGACGCAAATTATTCCGGCGCAAAATGCGATTCTCTGTTCGCGACGTCCGCGCGCGTCGCACGAAAAATTGCCGTGGATCGGCCACTTGCTTTTGGTTCACGGCAACGAAGTCGGAACCGTTTCATTTGAAACCGACCGCGCGCAATTCATCGGTCGCGGTGGAAATTTATCTTCGCCCGCCGCGCTGAAAAATTCCGCGCCGCTGTCGAACAGCGAAGGTTCGGTGCTCGATCCAATCGCTTCCATCCGTCGCACGATTAAACTTGAACCGAAAGAAAGCGCCACGGTCACTTTGGTTTCCGGCATCGCGGCGACGCGCGAGGAAATTGTCGGCCTCGTCGAAAAATATCAGGACCAGACCATCGCCGACCGCTGCTTCGAACTCGCGTGGACGCACGGCCTGATCATGTTGCGCCACTTGAACACGACCGAAGTCGAGGCGCAACTTTACGGCCGGCTCGCGGGCGCGCTGCTTTACAATCAGTCCGCGCGCCGCGCGATTCCGAGCGTGCTCGCGCGCAACCAGCGCGGCCAGCGCAATCTTTGGAGCTTCGGCATTTCCGGCGACCTGCCGATTTTGCTTTTGTATTCGACGAACGTTGACCGCGTTGATCTCGTCCGGCAAATCGTGCAGGCGCACGCTTACTGGCGCTTGAAAGGTCTCGCCGTTGACCTCGTGATTTTGAACGAGGACGATTCCGTTTATCGCCAGGCGTTGCACGATCAAATCCTGAATCTCGTCGCCGCGAACAGCGGCACGCAACTGCTCGACAAACCCGGCGGAATTTTTCTGCGCCGCGTGGATCAATTTTCGCCGGAAGATAAAATTCTTTTGGAAACCGCCGCGCGAATCGTTTTGCACGACGACAAAGGCACGCTGCTCGAACAATTGTCGCGCCGCGTGCGGCCCGATCCGTTGCCGCCGCAATTGCGAATCCGCTCACGGCCGGAAATTGAAACCGCGTTTGAATTGCCAGAACGCGACCTCGTTTTTTTCAACGGCCTCGGCGGTTTCACGCCCGATGGACGCGAATACGTCATCACGCTTTTGCCCGGCGCGACGACGCCCGCGCCTTGGGTCAACGTGCTCGCGAATCCGAATTTCGGCACGTTGATTTCCGAAAGCGGCGGCAGTTATTCGTGGAGCGAAAATTGCCACGAGTTCCGCCTGACGCCGTGGAACAACGACGCCGTGACCGACGCGAGCGGCGAGGCGTTTTACATCCGCGACGAACAGACCGGAAGATTTTGGTCGCCGACGCCGCTGCCCGCGCGCGGCGAATCGCCCTACGTCGTGCGCCACGGTTTTGGCTACAGCGTTTTTGAACACACGCAGGACGGCATTTCGTCCGAGCTGTGGATTTATGTTTCCATCAGCGAGCCAGTGAAATTCGCCGTGCTGAAATTGAAAAATAATTCCGACCGCCGCCGCCGATTGTCGCTGACGAGTTTTTCCGAATGGGTTTTGGGCGAGACGCGCGCCAAAAGCGCGATGCACGTCGCGACGGAAATTGATCCGCAAACCAGCGCGTTGTTCGCTCGCAATTCCTACAACACCGACTTTGAAGGCCGCGTCGCGTTTGTCGCCAGTAGCGAACTCGCGCGTTCCTATACTGCTGATCGCGCGGAATTTTTGGGACGCAACGGCACGCTCGCGCAGCCCGCCGCGCTCCGGCGCACGCGGCTCTCGGGAAAAACCGGCGTCGGCCTCGACCCATGCGCGGCATTGCAAGTGCAAGTCGAATTGGAACCGGGACAGGAACGTGAAATTTCTTTCATCCTTGGCACGGGACAAAATGTGCAGGCCGCGCAGGATCTGGCGCGGCGATTTCAAAATCTCGGCGCGTGTCGCGAAGAGTTGGAAAAAGTCTGGGCTTACTGGGGACATACGTTGAGCGCCGCCCGCGTGGACACGCCCGAACCCGCGCTGAATCTTTTGGCGAACGGCTGGCTGCTTTACCAACCGATTTCCTGCCGCTTGTGGGCGCGCACGGGATTTTATCAATCCGGCGGCGCGTTCGGTTTTCGCGACCAGCTTCAGGACGCGATGACGCTCGTTCACACGCGGCGCGAATTGTTGCGCGAACAATTGCTCCGCGCCGCCGCGCACCAGTTTCGCGAAGGCGACGTGCAACATTGGTGGCATCCGCCGAGCGGTCGCGGCGTGCGCACGCATTTTTCCGACGATTATTTGTGGCTGCCGTTGGCGACCTGCCGCTATGTGGAAGCGGTCGGCGACACCGGCGTGCTGGACAGCGAGATTCCGTTTCTGGAAAGCCGCGCGCTGCGGCCGGACGAAGAGGCGAATTACGATCTGCCGCAACGCTCGGCGGAATCCGGCACGCTCTACGAACATTGCGTGCGCGCGGTCAAATACGGTTTGAAATTCGGCGAACACGGTTTGCCGCTGATGGGCTGCGGCGATTGGAACGACGGCATGAACCTCGTCGGCGAAAAAGGCAAAGGCGAAAGTGTCTGGCTCGCCTTTTTTCTTTACGACGTGCTGAAAAAATTCTCCGTCCTGGCCCGCGTGCGCGGCGATAAAGCTTTTGCCGAGCTTTGCGAGACGCAGGCAAAAACCTTGCAGGAAAATATCGAAAAAAATGCGTGGGACGGCCAATGGTATCGCCGCGCGTATTTCGACAACGGCGAACCGCTCGGCTCCGCGACCAATCCCGAATGCCAGATTGATTCGCTGCCGCAAAGCTGGGCGGTCATTTCCGGCGCGGGCAGCCGGGATCGCGTTCACACCGCGCTGGACGCCGTCGCGCACCGGCTCGTGCGACGCGAAAGCAAATTGATTCAACTGTTCGATCCGCCGTTCGACAAATCGGCGCTCGAACCGGGCTACATCAAAGGCTACGTTCCCGGCGTCCGCGAAAACGGCGGCCAATACACGCACGCGGCGATCTGGACGATCATGGCCTTCGCGCTCGCCGGCGACACCGCGCGCGCGTGGGAGTTGTTCCGGCTCATCAACCCGATTTTGCACGCGCAGAAACCTGCGGACGTGGCGCGCTACAAAGCCGAGCCGTATGTCATCGCGGCGGATGTTTACAGCGTCGCGCCGCACACGGGTCGCGGCGGCTGGACGTGGTATACCGGTTCGGCGGGCTGGATGTATCGGTTGATCACGGAAACATTTTTAGGCTTGGAGATTGCCGTGGATGAATTGCATTTCACGCCGCGAGTTCCGCTGGACTGGAAATCTTTCAAGCTCGACTATCGTTTTCGCGAGACGGTTTATCACATCACCTGCCTCAATGCGTCGGGCGCGTGGAAAGTCCCGCCAAAAATATTTCTGGATGGCGTGGAACAATCCGGGGCCACGCTGAAACTCACGAACGACCGCCAGGAACATTCCGTGGAAGTAAAATTTCAACTGTGACTGCCGCCAAGTCTGGTTCTTCATTCGCAATTAAATCCTGAAAATTTCCTGTTGCGCGGCGTTTTAAAATTTGATTATTTTCCGTCCGGGCATGGGTCAGACACGACATTCAGAGTCGTTGGTCATATGCGGAACTATTTTGGCTTCTTTTTCCGCAAAAGGTTTTTCATTTCCCGAATCCGTCCGCTGTTGCCCCGGTTTTGACACCGACTGCCCCGGATTTGGGTGGGCCGAGCGTCCTCGCGAGCCGCGTCGCCCCGAATCCAAAACCTTACGCCCCGGTTTTGGGAACGGTTGCTCCGAATTTGACAGTCGCCGCCCCGGTTTCCAAAACCTCCGCCCCGGATTCGTGAACCGTTGCCCCGCTTTTTTCCGGCTTTGCCCCGAATTTTTCAACCTTACCCCGGTTTTGAAAGCTGCTGCCCCGATTTTTGGGACGGCGCGCTTGTTTGCAATGTTCTGCCGGTGAGCTGTTTACGTTATTTCCAACCAAAACCATCAACCCCCGAACTAATATGAGCAACAATCGCCCGCACTTCCCGACCGCCATCCTCACGCATCAAGGCGGACTCATCATCGCCGCCGGACTCGCCACGCCCGCCGTGGCCGCGCGACTG
>CAXUBD010000022.1:0-476 GCA_964249225.1 uncultured Verrucomicrobiota bacterium
CTTCAAACACGGCTTCGATCTGCCGCCGTAACATTTTTGGCGGGCACGGTTCAACGGCGAGAACGCGCCGGGGATTTTGCGCGGTAAGACAGGCAATCGCGCTCGTGCCGTGAACGCCGAGCGCAGCGAACGTTTTCAAGTCGGCCTGGATGCCCGCGCCGCCGCCGCTGTCGGAGCCGGCGATGGTCAGGGCGATGGGAATTTGTTTTCGCGAAATCATTTTCAAAAATTAGCGCAAACGCGCATCGAAGCAAAGACAGGAGACTTGTCCGCAGATTTCATAGATTTTTGCAGACCGAAAAAAACTGCGTTAATCGGCGTAATCTGCGGATGAAGGCTTTAAGATTTTAAGAATTTGAACTTTAAAAATTACGGCGCATAATTTCGGGATGGACAAAGACAAGGTCGCGGAAATTTTAATCGAGATCGGCGTGCTGCTGGAATTGAAGGGGGAAAACCCGTTCAAAACGCGCGCC
>CAXUBD010000022.1:486-15906 GCA_964249225.1 uncultured Verrucomicrobiota bacterium
GCGAATGGCGCGCGGACGATTGAGGGCTTGAGCGAGCCGCTGGCTAAAATGGTCGCGGAAAAACGGCTGGGCGAAATCAAGGGCATCGGCGAGGCGCTGGAACAAAAAATCACGGAGCTGGTTGAGACGGGAAAATTGAAATATTACGAGGAATTGAAGGCTTCGATTCCGCCGGGTTTTATTGAGATGCTTCAAATTTCGGGGCTTGGCCCGAAAAAAATCCAGGCGATGAGCAAAAAGCTCGGCGTGGATTCGATTGAAAAATTGGAAGCGGCCTGCAAATCCGGCATCGTTGCGGCGCTGGAGGGTTTTGGCGAGAAAACGCAGGCGAATATTCTGGAAGGCATCGAGCGCCAGCGGACTTACGCGAGCAAACATTTGTTGAGCGAAAGCTGGCGCGCGGCGGAGCCGGTTTTGGAAAATTTGCGCGCGCATTCGGAAGTGATCCGTTGCAGCACGGCGGGAAGTTTACGCCGGTTCAAGGAAATCATCGGCGACATTGATTTGCTGGCGTCGTCAAAAAATCCGGCGGAAGTGATTGAATTTTTTGTGTCGCAGCCCGGAATCATCAAAGTCACGGCCAAAGGGCCGACGAAGGCGAGCGTTATTTTAGGCGGCGGCATTCAGTGCGATTTGCGCGTGGTGAGCGACGCGGAATTTCCATTTGCGCTGGCATATTTCACGGGCAGCAAGGAACACAACATCGTCATGCGCCAGCGGGCGATTGCGCGCGGGTTGCGGCTGAACGAATATGGTTTGTTTAAGTCGAAGGAAGAGACGCGCGATCCAAAGTTGCTGGTGCCCTGCAAAACGGAGGCGGACATTTTTGCGGAACTGGATTTGCCGTTCATCGAGCCGGAATTGCGCGAGGATCACGGCGAGTTTTTGGCGGGCGGGAAAAATGAATTGCCGAAATTGATCCAGTGGACGGATTTGAAAGGGTCGCTGCACAATCATTCGACGTGGAGCGACGGCCACAACACGCTCGAAGAGGTCGCGGAGTTCATGGACAATTTCGGCCTCGAATACTGGGCGATCACGGATCACTCGAAATCTTCGTTTCAGGCGAACGGCCTCGACGCGAAACGGCTGCGCGAACAGATCAAGGCGATTAAAAAAATCAACGAGCAGTTTGCGAAGCGCGGGAGTGATTTCCGGTTGCTCACGGGTTGCGAAGTGGACATTTTGAAAGACCAGTTGGATTTTGAGGATGAATTGCTGACGGAAATTGACGTGGTGGTGGCGAGCCTGCACGTTTCGACAGGCAGCGAGGCGGAAAACACAAAACGGTTGATCTGTGCGGCGCAAAATAAATATGTCCACATCATCGGCCACATGACGGGCCGGCTGTTGTTGGAGCGGGAACCGCATCCGGTCGATGCGCAGGCGGTTATTGATGCGTGCGCCGAAACGGGTACGTGGATCGAGTTGAATTCCAATCCATACCGGTTTGATCTGGACTGGCGGCTGTGGCCTTACGCGAAGAGCAAGGGCGTGAAATGCGTCATCAATTCGGATTCGCATCGCAATGAAGACGCGGGATTTTTGCGGTTAGGCGCGGGCATCGCCCGGAAAGGGTGGCTGGAACCAAAGGATGTGGTTAATGCTTCAAACTTGAAATCGCTGTCGAAAGAGTTGAAACGAAAGCGTGACCGGGCTTGAAATATATTTGAGTCAGCGACATTTATTTAAGCGGCCAATTTAAAGTTGAAAAAAATAAAAAAGGGGTTGACCGCTTGCTTGCCTTGGTGCTAGTTTTGACGAGACATCGGCTGTTAGCATTTTTTGAACGGTGAGAAGTGTGGGCAGTCAGAACCAAGAGCGTATAAAAATAAAAAGTTATGAAGAAATTTTTTGTCTCTGTCGGGCTGGCTGCCGCAAGCGCGGCTGGCGTGCAAATGGCTCAAGCCGGGGTGGACAGCAAGGAATGGAGTGTCTCTGCTTCGTTGCGCGGTTTTTATGATGACAATTACAGTACGGCGCCGAATAGAAAAGGCAGTTATGGTCTGGAATTTTCCCCGGAAGTTTCGGTGAGCGTTCCGCTGCGGCAGACGGAGATCGGCCTGCGTTATACCTACGGCCTGTATTATTACCAGCAACGGGATGAGATTGGCGATAATGCTTTTGATCAAAGCCACCAACTGGACTTTTGGCTGGATCACGCCTTTAATGAGCGCTGGCGCGGAAAAATTTCCGACACGTTTGCCGTGGGGCAGGAGCCGGAACTCCTTAATACCGGTGGAGCGGCAAACGCGTCGGCGTTGCCGTATCGTGTCAATGGCGATAATTTTGCGAATACGGCCACGTTCGTGCTGGACACGGATTGGACGCGGCAATTCAGCACCGAATTGAGCTATCAAAATAATTTTTACGATTATCAGGATAGCGGGCATGGCACTAATGATTTTAATCCTCCTTTTGCGGCTAATTTAACCGCGAGAAATGCAAGTTTGGCCGGACTGTTGAATCGTGTTGATCAATCCGGTTCGCTGGACTTCGAGTGGAATATTGCCGCCCAGACAAAAGCTTATGTGGGTTATCAATTCGAGCAGGTGAACTATATTGCGGATGAGCCGGTGGCTTATAGCACGCTTTTTCCAAGTAATGGCGGATTTTATTACAGCAAAAATCGCGACAACCGCTCGCACTATGTCTATGTCGGCATTCAACACAATCTGCTGGCCAATCTGTCGGTTTCAGCCCGGGCTGGCGGAACCTATACCGAATATTACAACGATTCTTTGAGTTCGCCTTCAACGACTCCCTATGCAGAGGTGTCCTTGACTTACACTTACTTGCCCGGCAGTTATGCGCAAATCGGTTTCTCGCATCAGAGAAATGCCACGGATGTGATTACTCCGAATCCAGCGGACGGACGCATCACGCAAGATCAGGAAAGCTCGTTGTTGTATGCATCTATCAACCATCATATCACGCCCAAGTTGCTGGCGACCCTCATCGGCAGCTGGCAGTATTCGACTTTCAACGAAGGGCTTTACGCCAATAATAAAGACAAAACTTATAGTGTCGGAGTGAACTTCAACTACGCCTTCACCAGGCATTTTTCAGCGGAAGCCGGCTACAATTATGATAAACTGGACTCTGAAATTTCCGGTCGTGGTTACGAGCGCAACCGGGTTTATATCGGTGTGGCGGCAGCATATTAGCTGATAAATCCGATCAAAATAATTTGAACATTTAGTCGGGAGCCAAGTCTTTACTAAGGCTCCCATTTTTATTGAATATGGACTCGCTCAAGAACCCGGCCCCTCAGGAAACCAAGCTGCATTTCTTGGATTACTGGCGGATTATCCGTATCCGCAAGGCGATCATCATCACGGTTTTCTTGATCACGGCCATCATCGCCACGGCGGTCACTTTCATTTTGCCGGAATCCTACTCGAGCACCGCCCGCATCAAAGTGGAACAAGAGGGGACGGATATTCCTTCAATGAACGGGTTGTCGGCGTCTGACCGGCCTTACGATCCTTTTTTTCTTCAGACCACGTTTGAAATCATCCAATCGCAAGTTGTTTTGAGCAACGTCATCAGCTCCCTCAACTTGAATGTGGAGTGGGGCAAAAAATATTACAACGGCGAGACGCTCAAAACGACAGAAACCATGGAGATGCTCAAGCAGCGGATGCATCTCGACACTGTGCGCAACACCAAGCTCATCGCGATCACGGTTTACAGCGATGATAAAAATGAAGCGGCCCGGCTGGCCAATGCCATCGCCAAAGGTTATCAGGATTACCGGTTAAACCAGCGTAATGAACTGACTTCGCCGGCAATCCAAGTTTTAGAGAATCAGTTCAAGTCGGATGGTGATGAACTTGAGGCAATCCAAGCCAAAGTGGACAACCTGCGCACGCAGTTTCACATCCACAATGAAGATCCCAACGCCAACGGTCCAACGCCGACCTTGACACAGGAGGAATTGCGGCACTATAACGAACAATTAATCGAGGGCGGCAAGACCTACAAACAATATCAGACTCAATTGGCGGCGTTGCAGTCCACCAGCCCGGACAAACTTCGGGACGTATTGCCCACGGTTTCGCCGGATGCCACTTTGTCCGGCTTGCTGGATAAATTGCATGAAGCCCAGCAGCAATTTGTTACTTTGACCAACGATTATGCGCTGGCCGATTTGCACGTGACTCGTGTCCAATCCATGATTGATGAGTTAAACCGGGAGATTGAGGCCCGGGTTGGCGGCATCATGGCCGGACTTGAAACGCAGGTTCAGTCACAAAAGGCCGCGCTAGACGACACCGCCGCCAAAGTCGAGGAAGCAAAGCTAAAGGATCAGAACGAGGCCGTGAACAGCCAGCCGTTTTGGGATGCGAAACGTGAATACGCGCAGAAGTCAGATTTTCACCGGCTGCTGGCGCTTAAAATTGAACAGCAGAAACTTGACTTCACCCTGCCAACGGCCTCAATGGTGGTCGTCACGGATCCGGCGGAACCGGGCAAGGAACCCGTCCGTCCCAAGAAAGCGTTGAACATCGGGCTGGGTCTCGTTTTTGGTTTGCTCATGGGTCTGGGTCTGGCCTTCTTCATCGAATATCTGGATACCAGTGTGAAGACGATTGACGATGTGGAGCGCGCGTTTCAAGCACCGGTCCTCGGCGTCATCCCGCAAAATGTGGGTTATCTTTTGGAAGAAGGGCCGGACAGCAAACATGCGGAAGCCTATCGTGTTTTGCGCACCAACATTCTTTTCTCACGCAAGGATGACAAGCTCAATACGATTGTTGTCGTCAGCGCCGGCGCTGGCGAGGGCAAGTCCACCACTACATTGAATCTGGCCACCGTTTTTGCACAGACCGGACAACGGGTGCTGGTCGTGGATTCGGATTTGCGCCGGCCGACGCTTCACAAATTGCTCCATGTCGCCAACAATCTTGGATTGACCAATTATCTCCTCAAACAAAACAAGATTGAAGAAGTGGTGCAGACCACCAGCGTGCCCATGCTCGATTTCATGGCCAGCGGCAAACTCCCCAACAGTTCGATGGGCGTGCTCGGTTCGGCCCAAATGAAGGAGATGATCTTCGAGTTGAAACAGCGTTACGATTTTATCTTCTTTGATTCGCCGCCGATTCTGGGCGTGAGCGACGCCTCGGTGTTGGCCAGCGAAGTGGATCTGGTCATTCAAGTCATCCAATACCGCCGCTATCCGCAGCCGATGAACATTCGCGCCAAACAAATGATCGAAAAAGTCGGCGGCAACTTTGTCGGCATCGTGCTCAACAACATCAACATGTCGCAGGACGAAAGTTACTATTATTACAGCGGCTATTATCACGATTACTACGAAACCCGCGCCGAAGACGAACAAGAAGCCGCCGCCAAAAAAACGGATGATTCCGCCGACACCGAAGCCGGCATCAAACAAAAGTATTGATTGCGTGCCAAAATTCACAAGGATTAGTGCCCATGAAATTGTATAGCAAATGGATCAAGCGCGGATTGCTTGCCTGCGGCTTGCCGCTGGCAGGATTTATTTTCGCCGGCTGTTCTTCGGTGAGTCAACCCGCATTTTCCGACACGCCCACTCCGCCGCCGACGGCCGTTCAGGCGACGTCGGCCGGATCGCCCATACCCGCTGCAAACGATTCACAAGTCGCCCGCTTTCACGTCGGCGACACCGTCACCATTGCCCTGACCGGCCTGCCCGATCCGATAGATCCGCATACCGAACCCATTAAAGAAGACGGTACCATCACCATGCCCGATATTGGCCATGTCCGGGCGGCCGGCAAAACGGCCGGCGAATTGCAGAACGACATCCATGCCCTTTACGTTCCGAAATATTACCTTCATGTGACCGTCACGGTGAGCACGGGCGACCGCATCTATTACGTCCGCGGTGAAGTCAAACAACCAGGCCGCCTGATTTACGCTGGCGAAACTTCCGTCACCAAGGCCATCACGTCGGCCGGCGATTTCACCGACTTTGCCAACCGCCGCAATGTCTTGCTCATCCGCGCCAATGGTCAGCAAATCAAGGTCAACTGCAAAAAAGTTTTGAACGGTGACGAACCGGACCCGCCCGTTTATCCCGGCGACCAGATTGAGGTCAAAAAATCAATCTGGTGATGGTTCTACTCAACATCCTTTGCGGCAAAAAGGTGGGCGACCAACCAGTTGCCCGCCGTTTTCCTTTTCGCATCGGTCGCGCGGCGGAAAATAATCTGCAACTCGAAGACGACGGCGTTTGGGACCGGCACCTGACATTGGAATTCCGCAGGAACGAAGGCTTTCTGCTCACCACCGCGCCAGATGCCCTGGCCACCGTCAATCAAAAGCCCGTCCAATCCGTTCTGCTGCGCAACGGCGACATTGTCGCCGTCGGCTCCGCAAAATTTCAATTCTGGCTGGCCGCCACCCGCCAGCGCAACCTGCGCCCGCGCGAATTTTTTATTTGGACGCTTCTGGCCGCCGTCACCGCCGCGCAACTCGCCCTGGTTTACTGGTTGCTCCGCTAATTTTCTTCCCCGACCTTCTCATTCTCGTAATTGAATTAAAAAAAATCTCGAGTGAAGACCGGGACGAGAACGCGTAGAATTCAAATCAATGCCGGAAATGCCGCGTGCCGGTGAACGCCATTGCCAGACCCCGTTCATCCGCCGCCGCGACCACCTCCGCGTCCCTGACCGAACCGCCCGGCTGGATCGCCGCTGTCGCGCCCGCTTCCGCCGCCGCAATCAAACCATCAGGAAACGGAAAAAATGCGTCGCTGCAAACCGCGCTGTTTTTCAAATCCAGTTTCGCCTCGCCCGCTTTCCAAACCGCGATGCGGCTCGCATCCACGCGGCTCATCTGGCCCGCGCCGACGCCGAGCGTGCGGCCTTCGCCGGCATAAAGAATCGCGTTTGATTTCAGGTGTTTCACGATGCGCCAGCCGAACAACATCGCTCGCAACTCCGTCTCCGTCGGCTGCCGTTTCGTGACAAATTTCAAATCGGTCACGGCGGTCGTTTTCAAATCACGCTGCTGCAGCAAAAAAGAATCCGCGCCCACGCTGCGCACGTCCCACGGCGGCGACGGCAACGGCGGCTTCACGATTTGCAACAGCCGCAGATTTTTTTTCTTCTGTAAAATTTCCAGCGCCGCCGCCGAAAATTCCGGCGCGACAATCACCTCGCTGAAAATTTCCGCAATCGCCGCCGCGCAATCGGCGTCGAGCATTCGGTTCACCGCGATGATGCCGCCGAACGGCGCCTGCCGGTCCGTGGCAAACGCCTTGTCCCACGCCGCGCGCAGCGTCGCGCCCTGGCCGACGCCGCACGGATTTGTGTGTTTCAAGATCGCCAGCGTCGGCGCATCGTCCCGAAATTCCGCGAGCAGCGCCGCCGCCGCCGTGAGGTCCAAAATGTTGTTGTAAGAAAGTTCCTTGCCGTGAAGCTGCGTGAAAAATTCGTGAAATTTTCCGTAGAGCGCCGCCGTCTGATGCGGATTCTCGCCGTAGCGCAACGGCTGCGCGAGCGGGGCGGAAATCATCAGCACTTGCGGCAAAGAATTGTTGCCGGCAGAAAATTCCTTTTGCAGATGCGCCGCAATCGCAGCGTCGTAAGCGGCAGTGCGCGCAAAAACTTTGGCGGCCAGTTGCCGGCGCAATTCCAAAGTCGTGTTGCCGTTTTCGGAAATTTGTTTCGCGGCTTCCGCGTAGTCCAACGGGTCAACGATCACCGTCACGCTGTCGTGATTTTTCGCCGCGCTGCGCAGCATCGAAGGGCCGCCGATGTCAATGTTTTCAATGGCTTCGTGCAGTTTCACATCCGGCTTCGCAACCGTCGCCTCGAACGGATAAAGATTCACGACAACCAGATCAATCGGCGTGATGTCGTGTTGTTTTGCCGCCGATTCGTGTGCTTCATTTCCTCGGATGAAAAGTAATCCGCCATGCACTTTCGGATGCAAGGTTTTCACGCGGCCGTCGAGCATTTCGGGAAAGCCGGTGTGTTCGCTGATGTCTTTCACGACGAGGCCGGCCTCGCGCAAAATTTTGGCCGTGCCGCCGGTGGAAATGAGTTCGACGCCGTTCGCGGCGAGAGTTTGGGCGAACGGGACGAGGCCGGTCTTGTCGGAAACGGAGAGCAAAGCACGATGAATTTTCACGCGCGTAAAATCCCCGAAAGCCGCCGTCACCGCAACCGGCAAATTGTGGTTCCGCGAAAAACCGCGCGGCGTTTTTTTTCCGCCGTGCACGGTGGAACCAAAAATTATTTCGCCGGCGCGAGATCGGCGCCGATGGCGCGTTCAAACTTGGCGCGCGCGGCGGCGTAGTCGTGCACCGCCTGAATTTGCGTCGTGCGCGACTGCGTGAGCGAGGTTTCGGCGTCCAGCACATCAAGCTGCGTGCCGGTGCCGGCGTCGGTGCGCGACTTGGCTTCGCGCAATGCTTCGTCGGCCTGTTCCTGAACTTTGGTCTGCGAGTCCAAAACTTCCTTGGCTTCGAGAAAATCGGAATACGCCGTGCGCACGGCGAGTTCGATCTGGCGCGACTGGTCGGCGAGATCGGTCTTGGCGTGCGCGAACTGGGCGTTCGCTTGAATCACTTTTCCGTGTGTCAGCAAGCCGTCGAAAATATTCCAGTTTAATTCCGCGCCCGCGTTCCAGCCACGAATGTCGTGATCGAGTTCCACCGGTTCGGTGAACTGCGCGTTGAACCAGTTGTAGCCGGCGAAAATCTGCACCGTCGGCTTGTAACCCGCCTTGGCGTTGACGATGTTGAGTTCTTGCAGCTCCACTTGCTTGCGCAAGGTCGTGAGTTCCGTGCGGCGCGTCAGGGCCTGTTGAATCGCTTCGGGCAGATTGATTTCGTAGGGCACGGCTTCAAGCGTGTCGGTGAGGTTCAGCGGAATGTCTTCCCACACGTCGCGCGGCAGATTGTAGCCGAGCAGATTGGCGAGATTATTTTTGGCGATGCGATAATTATTTTTCGCGCTGATCAAATTGGGCCGTTCATTCGCCACGGCGACTTCGGCGCGCAGCACGTTGAATTTCGGCACCGTGCCCGCATCAAGCCGATGCTGCTGGTCCTCGAGTTCCTTTTGAAGCAGCACGACCGAGGCTTCGTGAACGGTGATCTGCTGCGCGGCGAGCAGCGTGTCGTAATACGCGAGCCGCACCGAGAGCAGCGTGTCCGCGACGGAAGTCTGGTATTGCGCCAGCGCCTGTTTTTTCGTGGCGTCCGCCGCGCGGATGGCGGCGATCAATCTCCCGCCCTGATAAACGGACTGCAGGAGCTGGATGCCACCGTTCCAGTTTTGGTTTGGCGAGCCGGAAGAATTTGGAAAGGTTTCAATCGCGTTCGGGTCGGTGTATTTATACTGGCCGCTCGCGGTCAATTGCGGCAAGGCCACCGCGCGCGTCTGCACCACGAGGCCGTGCGTCGCTTCGAGATCGTTCTGCGCCTTCAGAATCGTGGCGTTCTGACGGAGCGCGATGTTCAGGCTGTCCATGAGCGAGAGCGGCGCGGAAATCCAGGACAGCGAGTTCGTGTTTTGCGCGCGGGCGCTCCCCTGGACGGCAAAATAAACCAGCGCCAACGCCAAAAAGATCTTTGATTTTTTCATGATGTAAAATTTTTCAACGTTTCGCCGCGGGCAAATGCTTCATCGCCGCGAGCGAAAAACGGGTGATATGGTCGCCGAGCCGCTCCAGATCCTGCGCGTCCAGCGGCGATTGTTTCGGGTACAGCCGCGCGATCACTGGCTGGCAATGATGATAAAACACGCACTGGCTCACAACGCTGAAACTACACTGGCGCACGCGCTCGTCGTTGAGCGGGCAGTCGAGGATGGTCGCGACGATCGCCCACAGCTGCGCGGCCATCGGCCGGATACGTTCCTCGACCAGCAGGTCCAGCGCGGCGGTCGGCTCGATCATTTCGCGCAACATGAGCTTGCCATGCCATGCCGTCGGCCCCTTGTCGAAAACGCGCAGCAACAATGAATTCACGAACGCGCGCAATTTTTTTTCCGGCGGCGCGTCGGGGCTGACGCCGAGCAGCGGCGGATATTTTGCCAGCGCCTTCGCGTGCGAGTAGCGCAGGACTTCCGTGTAAAGCGCTTCCTTGTCACCGAAATGATAATTCACCGCCGCGATGTTCACGTCGGCGCGGCGGCAGATCTCGCGCACCGTCGCGTCGCGAAATCCGGCGGCGGCAAAAACCTCGCCCGCCGCCTCGATGAGTTGGCGGCGCGTCTCATCCAGGTCCTGGTCGGCGGTCTCAACGGGCGGCTTCGGCTTCATGTTTCAAACAGATAATTCAAACAATTGTTTGACTCGTCAATAAAAATTTCATCCAATCGCGCCCGCAACGGAAATCCATCAATGAAAACATGCCGGCCATGGCTTCGGTTACGCTTGCGCTGCCGGCGATATTGCTCGCCCGGCTGCTCGAATGCTGACGATTGGCATCAACGTTACCGGCCAACGCTGGATCAAATTATTTTCCACCGGCCTGCTCGCGGAGCAACTTTGCAAACGCCGCATGCGCGAACACCACGTCCGGGTTGCGCTGCAACGCCTCGTCATAATGCCGCGAAAATCCCTCGCCGCTTTCCGTCGCGACCAGCAGTGTCTTGGCCTGCGCCGCCACCGCGTCCACCATCGCCGCCGTCAACGGTTCTTTCGCGTCGAGCAGTTCGTCCATCGCGGTGATGAGCTGCGAGACGGGGCTGAGCCACGCGAACCACGGGTCGCTGGTGAGCAGTTGCAGGAAGAGATACGGCGACGAGATTTTGCCGAACGTCTCCTCATAGCTGACGCGTTCAGATTCCAACAACGCCTTGTGCAGGCGCAGCATCCCCTCGCGCAACTCCGTGAGCCGCCGCCGGACGCCGACGAGTTCCGCGCCCGGCGGGATGGAAGGTTCCTCTTTCATGGCACCGAGCATTATCAACCCGACGCCCGGCGGCAAGCAGACAATGCCGGTGAATTTTATTGCTTGATCCGATCCGCCTTTGTGATCAATTGATCTGGGCGTGCCGAACAAGTCGAAATCAGCCTGACGCCTCTACAAAACCCGCCGCCAGATTTCGACCCCAAATATTCGCTGGATGAAATTGTCGTCCGCATGCGTCCGTGCATTCTGCGTCTTCTGCAAGGTTCCCCTGACGGCGCATTGCAATTCGCATAAAGGCGACGGTCGAATTCACCGTAATTTCAGAAAATAACCGAAGGCACACGTCTTGCGTAATAAAGTGAAAAGTAGCGTTCTGAATGAACAGTTCGTTATGAAAAACCAAATCGAGTTCCCTTTCCGCAGCGGTAGAAAGTCGTGTTCGCCCGGTAACCGACGTGCGCAATGGGCGCGCCTTTGGTTCGCACGGATGCGCGAAGTGGTCGCGGAAGCCGAGGATCGAACTCTGCCCGATAAACATGAACAAGATCAATTAGATAATTGGCCAGAAAAGCAAGATTGAGACTTACTGTTAAATATGAAATCAAAAATTAACTCAACCAAATTGTCTGGGGGCGACACAGGGCTTCACCTTAACAAAAAAGTGGCGGGCGGCGCGACCGGCGCAGTTGTGGGCGCGATGATGGGCGGTCCGGTTGGCGCAGTTCTCGGCGGGGTGGTCGGCACGGCCATCGGCAGCATGGCTGGAGACGGTCCCAGTTCTGCCGCTCCGAAGTCCACCGTTGCCAAACGCAGGGCAGCGAAACCGGCGAAACAACGGCCAGCATCCTCGTTGAAAAAATTGTCAGCCCAATCCAAAAAAGCACCGGCAAAAAAGCCTGTTAAGAACAGCAAGGTCAGGAAATCTGCGACGAAAAAGAAAATTCGCAATAATTGAAAGAAGAAAAATAATAAACCGAACTACAATATGAACCTTATACTTCTCCTGCTGGTGTTGCTGTTATTATTCGGCGGCGGCGGTTTTTATTATGGCGGCCCGGTTTATGGCGGTAGCGGCCTAGGCTTGGTTTTGTTGATTGTTATCATCATCTTTTTGGCCGGCGGTTTCCGTGGCGGAAAACGCTGACCAAGTCGATTGCCATCATTTTGTTCCCGGGAAATTCATGCGGATTTTCGGGCATCACCCTTCAGCAAATTCGTCTCGAATTTTTTGACGCAGTCCGGACACATGCCATGCGAGAAGGTTGCGGCGCTATGCGACCGGACGTATTGCTCGACGGTGGACCAATAGCCCGCGTCGTTGCGGACATTCTTGCACCAGGCGCAGATGGGGATCATGCCGGAAAGCGTTTTGACTTCTGTCAGCGCGGTTTGCAACTCGCCGATGAGTTTTTCCCGTTCCATTTCGAGGCGCCGGCGCCGGGTCATTTCGCGCGTGGTCAGAAAATTGGCGAGCATCAACAGCACTGCCGAAAACAAGCAGGCCGGTGGCATTATGCGCGTCCGCCTCTTCCGAGGCGTCGCGCAAGTCCAACAATCTTTGCTCGTCCAGCGAAAATGTTTTCAAAAGGTCGCGCGCGTTGCCAAAAACCCTCCGGCTTTCGCCGTTGGCATCCGTTTTTGAAACGGCGGCAAAACCCTGCTGTTGGTAAAGCGCGATCGTGCGCTCGTCATAACTGAAAACATGCGCCATGGCGGCGGCGAGTTTTTTCAGACGCTGCTGTTGCACGGGATTGTCGCCGGTCAGCGCGTTGAGCTGGTTGAATTGTTGCGACTCGATTTTCAGGCTGTCCACGTAGGCGGCGAGGGCGTTGGTGTCGCCCATCGTCACATAGCCGCGCGCGCCGCGCTGAAGGTCAATCAGGTTGTCTTCAAAGGCCTGCCCGTTGAGGATCACCTGGCTCGTGTGCCGGCGCCAGAAGGTGGCCGTCTTCAGTTCCGCCAGGTTCACGGCGGAAACGAACGCGATCAGGACCATCAATGTCAACGCGCCGGTGCCCGGCAGCCAGCGGTGAAAATTAAAATTTTCCGCGCGCGCCATTTGCCCGGACCAGAGCAGCAGGCCGCTGGCGAGAATTAAAAAAGCGGCGGCGGTGTTGAACGCGATCCGCGAATACGCGCCCCAGCCCGTGGCCGCTTCAATCCCGAAAACAAAACCGAACAGCGAAACCAGCACGATGACGCCCACCACGCACGCCAGCATTCCCGCCGCGGTCAAACGATGCCGCCATTTCTTATTTGCGCCGACCAGAATGATTCCCACACTGATGAAAATGAAACAAACCGCCGCGAGCGGCGACATGCGCCCCGGATAGATGCGGTTGAACTCGAAGTAGGGTTTAAAAAAAATCTGATCAATCCCGAAGTTCCGGCCGGTGAGATATTGCAACAAGGTCAGCAGCGTCAAAATTAAAACCGCGCCGCCCAGCCACGGCGCGATTTTTGCGCGCGCGGTCGTCAACAGAAACAATCCCGTGCCCAATAAAATGAAACGCAACGCGCTGTTGTATTGCATCGGCGCGGTGTCGCGCAGCATTTGAAGGATTGGCCGCCAGTGCGCATACCAACTGGCGATGATCAGCAAGCCGAACAACGCCACCGCAATGCCGGCAATTCGGGGAAGCTGACGGAATAAGGGCGTCGCCGCGCATTTAGTGGCAAAGGATGGCGTCGGCATTTGTGATCAGGGGAATTTCTTCCACAGGCAGTGTGGACTAATCAATCCTCTGAATGATATGGGGTGTTTGCCCCATTGAATAGAAAATGAAAAACGCGCAAAGAACAACGCGGTGGAAACCAAGCTTCAAAGATATTTCGGCAGCAGCGTTTCGCGGCTTTCATCGCCGTCATCATCGGCGCATAGGATTTTTTTAACCGTCGTCAGCAGCGCTTCATTGGAAAAAGGGCGTTGCAAAGTGGCGTCGGGTTTGAGCCAAGGTTTGCGGGTCAATTCAAAGACGGGCAGGTTGCCGGTGGCCATGATGACCCGCGAGATCATGCACGCGGTGCGGAGTTTTTCGATCATCTCAATGCCGGTCATGCGGGGCATTTTGTTGTCGGTGATGACGAGGTCGTAGCCGCGGGCTTGAAGCGCCGCCCAGCCGTCGGCTCCATCTTTGGCGGCGTCCACCTCGTAGCCGCAACCGGACAGGACATCCACGCTCAATTGGCGCACGTCATTGTCGTCATCCACCACGAGAATGCGATGCGGCGGCTGGTTTGATTTTTGAGCGAGTGTTTTGGCGATTTCCCGATTTTGCATACTCAACAATAACATGCCTGACAACCGTGCGGTTTGTATATGGGGTGTTCACCCCATACTTTTTTAAAAACTGTATCATTCCGGCCGCAAATCATCGGCGGGCATATGATGACCGTCGGGTGGCGACGATGGAATTTCGCTGATGGCTTGCAGGATGACCGGCAAGTCGGTCTCGACGCGGCTGCGGGCGTTGTCGGACACGCGCAAGACAGCGATCACCGTATCCAGCAATTCGGCAAGGGTAAAAGGCTTGGCCAGGGTGGCGTCGAGCTGCAGCCAGGGGTGCCGGTCCAATTCCTCCGTCGGCACGGTTCCCGAAGCCAGGATGATCGGTATCATGATGTCTTCGGAACGCACCTGCTTGATCAGATCCATTCCGGTCACGCGCGGCATCCGGTTATCGGTGATCAGCAGATCGTAATTTGTTTCATGGAGCGCTTTCCAGGCGGCGGCGCCATCCACGGCGGTGTCCACGTTATAGCCGAAACGGATCAGGACGCCGGCATTAAGTTCGCGGGCATAAACATCGTCGTCCACCAGCAGAATGCGATGGGTGGGATTCGCATAATTTTGCGAGGACAGAGTGTCAGCCTTTTCTGAACGGGTTTCAAAGAACGTGTTCATGGATTAAATTCTGGTGGAAGGTTCCAAGGACGAGGCGCGAAATTATTTTTTTCTTTTCGCCCGACGGCAAACTCCCGCCGGCCCCGGATTGTATTTTGGTAGAAACTTTTCCGTTTCATGCCAGCAAGAATAAACGCGCCCGGCCCGGCCCGCCATGGGGTGTTCACCCCATGGAATTTTTTCCGCGCCGCCGCCAGCCCTCGAAGCCGCCGAATCTGTTTGACCGGGTTTCGCCCGCGACCACAACCTTGCCGCATGGTTGCGCCTAATCCATGGATGATCCTGCCCTTCGCGCTGCTGCTGGGCGCGCTGGCGCTGGCACCCGTGGTCGCGCCTAAATGGTGGCTGCGGCATTTTGCGAAAATCGCATGCGGCCTCGGTGCGATCACGCTCGCGTATTATTTTTTTGGATTGCGATCGCCCGCGCGCGTCCTCGCCACCGCGCACGAATACATCAGCTTCATCGCGCTCATCGGATCGCTGTTCGTCGTGGCCGGCGGCATTCACATCGGCGTCAAAGGTGAAAGCACGCCGCTCGCGAACGTGATTTTTCTGCTCGCCGGCGCCCTCCTCGCCAACGTCCTGGGCACGACCGGCGCGGCGATGCTTTTGATCCGCCCATGGCTTCGGCTGAACCAATCCCGCGTCGCGG
>CAXUBD010000022.1:15916-19129 GCA_964249225.1 uncultured Verrucomicrobiota bacterium
CATCGTCGCCAATGTCGGCGGCTGCCTCACGCCCATCGGCGATCCGCCGCTGTTTCTCGGCTACCTGCAAGGCGTGCCGTTCTGGTGGGTGCTGAAAAATTGCTGGCCGATGTGGGCGACGGGCACCGGCATTTTGCTCGCGATGTTTTACGCCGTGGACAAAATCAATTTTGCCCGCGCGCAAAAATCCATTCGTGAAAAAAAGCCAGCGAGCGCGAAGTGGGAATTCAACGGGCGGTTCAATTTGTTTTTTCTCGCGGTCATTCTCGCCGCCGTTTTTGTGAAAACGATTTTCGTGCGGGAAGTGTTGATGTTCGCCGCCGCGCTCGGTTCTTATTTCACCACCAAAAAATCCGTCCATGCGGCGAACGATTTTGATTTCCATCCGATTTCCGAGGTCGCCATTTTGTTCGCCGGGATTTTTGCGACGATGATGCCGGCGCTCGACTGGCTCAATCTGAACGCGCGGGAATTGTTCGGGCCGGATCCCGCGTCGCAAGTTTTCTTCTGGGGCGCGGGCGGCTTGTCCAGCGTGCTCGACAACGCGCCGACGTATCTCGGTTTTTTGAGCGCGCTTTGCGGGACGACCGGAATTGAAAACACTGGTGAATTGCTGGCGCACCATTCCTTGAACGTGATCGCCATCAGCATCGGCGCGGTTTTTTTCGGCGCGGCGACGTACATCGGCAACGGGCCCAACTTCATGGCCAAGGCCATCGCCGACCGGCAAAAAATCCATACGCCCGCGTTTTTGGAATTTGTCCTCAAGTTCAGGCTGCCGTTTCTGCTGCCGATTCTGGCGATCGTCTGGCTGCTTTTTTTTCGGGATTGAAATTTTTTCGCGGATGTGAAACCTTTCACTGCGTGAAGCGTCTGACTTAAACCAGAAAAGCCCCTCACGGGATAATCACCGGGTGCGCACACTTTACAACATCCTGTTCGTGGTATTTTTTGTGCTCTTTGCTCCGTATTATTTCATACGGATGCGGCGCCGCGGCAACTGGCTGCCCGGTTTCAGCGAGCGTTTTGGCCGCTACGATCCCAATGTCAAGCAGGCGTTGACGAACCGCCACGTCATCTGGATCCACGCCGTCAGCGTCGGCGAAGTCAACCTCTGCACCCAGATCATCCGCGCGCTCGAACCACGCGTGCCGAATGTCAAATTTGTCGTCTCCACCACGACGACGACCGGCATGGCCGAGTTGCGCCGCCGCCTGCCGTCGCATGTCTGTAAAATTTATTATCCCGTAGACCGGCGAAAATATGTCCATCGCGCCATCGCGACCATCAATCCCGAAGCCATCATCCTGGTGGAGGCGGAAATCTGGCCCAACTTCATCTGGCGCGCGCAGCGGCTCGGCATTCCGCTGTTCCTGGTCAACGCGCGGCTCTCCGACCGCTCTTTTCCGCGTTACAAAAAATTGGGATTTCTGTTCCGCCCGCTTTTTGCGGCATTTTCCGGCGTCGGCTGCCAGAATGAGGAGGACGCCGCGCGGCTGCGCGCCGTCGGGTGCCACCCGGCCGTGGTGCGCGTCGTGGGCAGCCTGAAATTTGACGCGGCCAAAATCGAAGAGCATCGCCGGCTGGACGTGCGCGCGATCTTGCATCAACTGGGCGTGCCGCCGGACGCCTTGATTCTGGTCGCCGGCAGCACGCACGACGGCGAAGAAATGATTCTGGCCGGGATCGCGCGCCGGCTGCGCGCGAAATTTCCGAATCTTTTTTTGATCCTGGTGCCGCGGCATTTCGAGCGTGCGCGCGATGTGGGTCGCCGGTTGCGCGAGCGCAGCGTGCCATTTGTCTATCGCAACGAGATCACGCCCACCACGCAGTTCCGCGAGGATGAGGTGGAATGCCTGCTGGTCAACACGACGGGCGAGCTGCGGTTTTTTTACGAGGCGGCGACCGTCGTTTTCATCGGCAAAAGCTTGACGGCCATCGGCGGGCAAAATCCGATCGAACCGGGCGCGCTCGGCAAGGCGATCGTGTTCGGCCCGAACATGCAGAATTTTTCCGACATCACGAAAAGTTTTCTGGAAAAAAACGCCGCCATCCAAGTGGCCAGTCCCGAGGCTTTGGAAAAAACCGTGGAAGAATTATTTGCAGACCGGAGCCGCCGCGCCGACCTGGGCCGCAACGCGCTCGAAGTGGTGGCGGAAAATCTCGGTGCGATTGAACGGACGGTGGAGATGATTCTGCCGAGCCTCAAACCGCGCGGCATTTACTTGGCGCCAAAAAAATAATTCCACGTTCCCCGCTTGACGCGGCGGGAACGGCTTTTATATTTCCGCCCACTGCGGTGCGCGGGCGCCGCAGAGCCGTATGTCAAAACCGAAGGTTCGCAAACTCGAAGCGGATTCGTCCCCGAAACAGGGAGCGCATCGCGGGGCAGCCTCCACGGAGCTTCCACCGGAAGTTCCGGCCACGCCCATTGCTGGCCCGGCCAGAACGGAGGGCGACTCCGAACTTTCCCTGAAGATCAAGGAACTCATCCAGCTCGCGCGCGAGCAGGGGCATTTGACCTTCAACGACGTCAACGAAAGCCTGCCGGAAAATTTCACGACGCCTGAACGTTTGGACGAGATTTTCGCCAAGCTCCGCTCGTTGGAGATCGAAGTCGTTGACCAGGCGGAGGTGGACAACGTCAAGCCATCTGAATCCGAGGAGGAGGACACCAGCCGTTTTGACGTGCTCGACGATCCGGTGCGGATGTATCTCAAGCAGATGGGCGCGGTGCCGTTGCTGACGCGCGAGCAGGAAGTCGAGATTTCCAAACGCATCGAAGCCGCCGAGGAGGAGATCCGCAAGATTATTTACAGCCTCGGCTTCGCCGGCAAGGAACACATCGCGCTGGCGGAAAAACTTCTGGCCGATCCGCCGCGCGAACGGTTCGACCGCGTCGTGCTGGAAAAAAAAGTGGACAGCCGCGACACGCATTTGCACACGCTGCGGCAACTGGCCGCCCGCGCCCACAAAATGGATCAGGAAGTGGACCGCCATTACAACCAGTGGCGCGCCGCCCATTCCAAAAACAAGCGCGGGGAGGAGTTTGATCAATTCAAACACCTCGATGGAAAACTCCAGGCGATGTTCCCGAAATTTTATTTCAAGCAAAAAGTCATCGAGGAAATGTTGCTCGTGGCGGAAAACATCCACGATAAATTGCAATACAGCCTGCGCGCATTGGCCGAGGCCGAAATGCAGCGCGAATCC
>CAXUBD010000022.1:19139-19710 GCA_964249225.1 uncultured Verrucomicrobiota bacterium
TCCGCGCATTTGACCAGCTTTGTGAATTTTCCACCCACGCGCGCCAGGCCAAGACCGAATTGGTCGAGGCCAATCTGCGGCTCGTCATTTCCATCGCCAAAAAATATACGAACCGCGGCCTGTCATTTTTGGATTTGATCCAGGAAGGCAACATCGGCTTGATGAAAGCCGTGGAAAAATTTGAATACAAGCGCGGCTACAAATTTTCGACCTATTCGACGTGGTGGATCCGCCAGGCCATCACGCGCTCCATCGCCGACCAAGCGCGCACCATCCGCATCCCGGTGCACATGATCGAGATCATCAACAAATTGATGCGCGCGCAAAAACAATTGATCCAGGATTTTGGCCGCGAACCGACGCCCGACGAGATCGCCGACGAAATGCAGATGCCGGTCGAGCGCGTGCGTTCTGTTTTGAAAATGGCACAGCAGCCGATCTCGTTGCAATCCCCCGTCGGCGACGGCGATGAGGCCAACTTCGGTGATTTTATCGAGGACAAGGCCGTGGACAGTCCGCTTGACATGACGAGTTTCAATCTGCTGAAGGACAAACTGGGCGATGTGCTGTG
>CAXUBD010000023.1:0-2123 GCA_964249225.1 uncultured Verrucomicrobiota bacterium
CATCAAGGCGGACTCATCATCGCCGCCGGGCTCGCCACGCCCGCCGTGGCCGCGCGACTGCCCGCCAATTACCTCACCGCCGCCAACACGCTTTGCACAAAAGTTGCCGCCGATGTCACCACCCAGAAAGGCGCGAAGGGTGAACTCGGCAATCTGACCACCGCACAACAACAGAATTTGACCACGCTGCACGGTTGCATGGCGCAAGCCGCCAAGACCGCCAAACTCGCCTTCTCCGGCCAGACCGTGAAGCTGCATCAGGAATTTCAGATCGGCGCGCATGACGCCAACGACCTCGCCTCATTTCTGTCGCGCTGCGACACCGTTCTCGCCTCGGCGCAAAATGCCGCGAACCTTGCCGCACTGACACTCAAAGGCTGGACGACCGCCGAGACGACGGCATTTCAAACCGCGCGAACTGCTTTTGGCCCGGCCGAACAATTCCGCACCCAATCCATTGGCGGCGCGATCAACACCCACCACGACCAAGAACACGGATGCCGCCACGCTTTACGAAAATGTTTTGACTATTCAAAATGCCGCCGACCTGCAATTTCCCGCGAGCAACCCTGCCAACGCCGGAGTGCGCGGACAATTTCTGCTCGGCATCTTCCCGCCCGACCACGGTGGCAACAGCGCACCGACACCGCCCGCGACTCCGCATTCGTAAAAAACAAATTCAAGAAAACGCAAAGCGGCTTTCGGAAACGAAGGCCGCTTTTTTATTTCTGCAATTCAAACCCGCGTCAATTTTCAAAACGGCGGCGAACAATTCTCCCTCTCCTTGGAGGAGAGGGCCGGGGTGAGGACGGTTGTTTAATCTAACTTTGCTTTTCGGGTTTCTTCGGCCTCGTATATTCCGGCAAAGGATGCGGCGCGCGTGCCTGCAACTCATTGAAAATTGTGTCGCGGATGCTTTGTGCGTTGCGCCGCAAATGCGAATTCCAAAACCGCAGCGTTTTAATTCCGCGTGATTGTAAAAACCTTTCGCGTTCCAAGTCATGTTTCCGCTGGTCTGGAAAACCATGCTGGCTGCCATCTAGTTCCACATTCAGTTCCGCCTCCTCGCAAAAGAAATCGAGATAGTAAATGCCGAGCGGATGCTGGCGACGGAATTTGTAGCCGGTGAAACGCCGGTCACGCAGCCAGCTCCAGACGAGTTTTTCCGCCCATGTTTCCTTTTTACGAAGCTGGCGTGCGCGTTCTATGTCGGCCATGACGGGAATTTAGTGAACGATGAGAAAACTGAAAAGTTAGTTTTTTAGCTCGCCCTCACCCTAACCCTCTCCCCGGGGAGAGGGAATAACATTCGCACGTTTTGGTTTTGCGGATGCGTGTCCGGCAAATCCAGTCGCGTGTTTTACAATTCTTCAGCGTTAAACTGCGACGTTTTGGTGAAAAAGTTCCGCCGCTTTTACTGCCTCGTCTTCGGTTTGAAATACTTGCTCTTCGCGAGTCAGAAAATCCATCGGATAATTGCCTTCGACTACTCGCAATACCGCGCCGCCAAAACCATCCGCTTCGACAAGAATTATTTCCTCGTCACAATAACTCGCGTCAAACCGATACAACACCTGACCGCGTTCGGAAATTTTCAATTGCTTTCGCAATGAATCCAATTGTGTCTGCAATCGTGCGATTGAATCGCGATCCGTTTTATTAAGTGGGTTTTTATTCATAGCGTTATTTGATAACGCTGGCGTATTCGCGTCGGAATTCATCGTGGATTATCCGCAGCACTTTTTCCCGATCTTCCTCGTCATCGAATTGTTGAGCCAGCTTCATCAATTCAAACTTGGAGATGGACTGAATTTTCATGTTGATGAGAAATTCTCTGAATTCTTTGTGGATGTCATCAATTACCAAAATGACATTGCCGTCTTCAAGGCGTTGCCGGTCAAAATTGGCCTGAAGTTCCGAGACAATGGCATCGCAAGTCTTTTTGTTGACGACGCGGAGTTTCTTGATTTGATAAACGACGCCAAAATTTGTGGAAATGTCCACGCCCTTGTCATGGGCAGACGCGCGCGAGTCGCGGTAAATCTTACAAGCGAATTTCTCAAGATGCACTCGAAGCACAGCAAAACAAATGAACTCGAAATTGGCCGGGTTTAGTTCAATGT
>CAXUBD010000023.1:2133-11525 GCA_964249225.1 uncultured Verrucomicrobiota bacterium
TGTATATTGTTCGAGAAATTCATATGCTTTTTCATAATGCTTGAGATCTTGATTCTTCGGCAGCGTCCGGCGTGAATAGGCATCTTCCCATTTCGCTCCGATGTGCAAACCATGCCCCATGAATCCTTGCAGATATTTAACGGCATGAGAATACGCTGCCTGGGTTTCGCGCTCGGAGAAAATAGTTTTATCGTTTCCCACATAAGACTGCAACAGTCCCAAAGTCAAAGTAGGTGCAATCAATCTTGTCTTTGAACGCTCCACCATGACGGAGATTTCACGCTGGCAGTCTGTTAGAGTTGCGAGTTTTACTTTGGCTTTCTTTGCCATGTGCGAAGTTTGCGTTGGAAATTTGGCGGCGTCAATCCGCTTGCGTCACGACTTCGGCGCAAATTTCCGCAACGCGAGATAAACGGTGAACGCCACGGCGAAGCCGATGAACCATGCGTAATTGTAAAGGTGCGCGAGCGAGGCCGGAATGCTTGCCGCCGACAGCGCGTTGATGTTCACCAGAAAACCGGGCAGGCTCGGCAGCACGCCGATCACCAATGAAATCAAGGCGACGAGGCTGAAGCCGTTTGTGAAACGATATTCGCCGTCGGTTTGGTAGAGCGCCGTGACGTTCAGTTTGCAGCGGCGGCAGACAAAATAATCCGCGATCAGAATTCCGCCGATCGGTCCGAGCAGCGCGCTGTAGGCGATGAGCCAGGTGAAGATGTAGCCGTTCGGGTCGGCCACGAGTTTCCACGGCATCATCAAGATGCCGACGATGCCGGTGATGAGTCCGCCGATGCGGAAGGAAATTTTCCTCGGCGCGAGATGCGCGAAATCATTCGCCGGACTGACGACGTTCGCCGCTATGTGCGCCGCGCGGGGGGCGTTGCAGAGCCAAAACTGCGCGACGACGAGCACGACGGGATTTTTGAAATGCGTCAGCACGTCCACCGGATTCCAGATTGTTTCGCCATAAATAATCGTCGTCGCCGACGTGACGGCGACGCCGATGAACGCATACAGCGCCATTGTCAGCGGCAGGCCGAGCGTCTGGCCGACGATCTGGTCGCGCTGAGATTTGGCGTAACGCGAGAAGTCGGGGATGTTCAGCGAGAGCGTCGCCCAAAAACCGACCATGCCCGTCAGCGCGGGAAAAAAGTAAATCCAGAATTGTCCGGCCTTCGGCTGGCCCGCGTCGAACGCCGACGGCTGCGACAAGATCGGCCCGAAACCACCCGCCGCGCGCCACGCCCACCACAGCAGCAGCAATCCGAGCGCGATGAGCAGCGGCGCTTTGATGTTGAGCAGCCAGCGGATCGTTTCGATGCCGCGATAGATGACAAACATATTCACGCCCCAGAAAAACAGGAAGCACAGAAATTGCCCGCCCGTGATGCCGAGCCAGTTCGTCGCCGGCGCGGGATGCAGATTAAAAATCGTCACGCAGATTTTGTAGATCGCCTCGCCGCCGATCCAAGTTTGAATTCCGAACCAGCCGCACGCGACGAGCGCGCGGAGGATGGCCGGCACGTTCGCGCCCTTCGTCCCGAACGACGCGCGGCAATAGACCGGAAACGGAATTCCGTAGCGCGTTCCGGCGTGCGCGTTGAGGATCATCGGGACGAGCACGATGAGGTTGCCGAGAAAAATCGTGAGGATGGCCTGCCACCAGTTCATGCCGCCGCCGATGAGTCCCGACGCGAGCATGTAGGTCGGGATGCACGCGGACATGGAGATCCACAGCGCGGCGAAGCTCAACATGCCCCACTTGCGCCGCGATTGCGGCACGGGCGCGAGGTCGGCGTTGAACAGCCGGCTCTGCGTCAAATCAACTTCTACGTCAGGCGCGTTGGCGTCGAGGCCGCTGGGAATGGAACTCATGCTCCGGGTTTAAAAGAAATTTCCTTGTTTCGTTTCGGTGAAATTAAAACTGACGCGGCAAGGTGAATCAAGGCTTCACTTTCAATCCTTCTCATTTGACAAATTCGCGCTTGCGTTCATCGGTTGTCAAATCGTGTCAGCCAAGTCAGCGGATCCGACCGGCTCGGTATGACCGAACCGAAAATCAACATTTTGCCGGCAATGCCGTAGAGGATGAAATGCGGGAATGCCTTCAAGTTGCGGCGGCGGAATTCCGGGACGATGGCCGAGCCGAGATTCAAAAAATGACCGGCGCTTTGCGGTGATGCCTTGACCGCAGCCACCGCCGCGTCAATTTCAGAACGGAATCTCAAGGCCAGTCCGGATGAAATTTCCGCATAACCCGACTCGAACTTCCGGATGTCGTTTGGAAATTCCGGATGGAAAATCACCGTCATGTCAACGCGGCGCGAAACTGTTCCTCGCTCAAACCCTTGACTCGGCCGGACGCAATGTCCTCAATCCGCCGGACGCCTTCGGTCACTGCTTCGTTGAGCGTTGCGGGTGCAACCACACTTTCCACCAATCGCCGAGCTAGCTCCAATCGCTCGTCGGCGGGAAGTTCAAACGCGGCTTTTGATACGTCTGTGGCAGACATAGGTTTAATTTACTTCGCCATTGGCACAAGGCAAGCAGGCTTTCAGTTCAAAAATGACTCGGCTTGCGTTGTAAAAATTTTCCGCGCCCGATTTTGCCGACGAATTTTCCATCGCGCACCGCGACTTGCCCGCGCACGGTGACGACGCTCGGGCGGCCTTCGATTTTCCAGCCTTCAAACACGCTGTAATCCACGTTGATGTGATGCGTCTTCGCGGAAATTTTGCCGCGATAATTCGGGTCAAACACCACGAGGTCAGCGTCCGCGCCGAGTTGAATCGTGCCTTTGCGCGGGAACAGATCGAACGTCTTCGCGGCCTGCGTGCTGGCACAATTCACGAACGTGTGCAGGTCAATCTTGCCCGTCTTGACGCCGTAGGTGTAAAGCACGTTGATGCGGTCTTCGAGCGACGGTATGCCGTTGGGAATTTTTGTGAAATCATTTCCGCCCATTTTTTTCTTCGTCGTGAAATCGAACGGGCAATGGTCGGTCGCGACGGTTTGCACGAGTCCGTCGCGCAGGCCGTTCCACAAAACCGGCTGGTTGCTTTTGTCGCGCAGCGGCGGCGACATGACGTATTTCGCGCCCTCCATTTTCGGCAGTTCGGCGTAAGTTTTGTCGAGCGTGAGATATTGGATCAGCGTCTCGACGCTCACGCGCACGCCGCGTTGCCGCGCGGCGATGGCGCGTTCGAGCGCCTCCTTGCAGCTCAAATGCACGATGTAAACCGCCGCGCCGGTGAGTTCGGCGAAGCTCATCAAATGATTCACGCCCTCAGCCTCGACCTGCGGCGGACGGCTTTCGTGATGCTGTCCGGAATCGGTCTTGCCGGCGGCGAGCAATTCCTTCGCGCGCTCGGCGATGAGCGTTTCATTTTCGCAATGCGCCGTGACGATGACGCCGAGTTCCTTCGCGAGCTTGAGCGTGCGATAAAGTTCCTGATCATCCACGCCGAACGCGCCTTTGTAGGCGAGATAAACTTTGAACGAACTGATGCCGCGTTTGACAATTTCACGAAGCTGCCCTTCGGTTTTGTCGTCAAATTTCGTCACGCTCATGTGAAATGTGAAATCGCACGCGGATTTGCCAACGGCCTGTTTCATCCACAATTCAAAACCGGCGAGCGTGTCGTCCGCGCGCGACGGGGCGCACATTTCGATCAGCGTCGTCGTGCCGCCGACGAGCGCGGCGACGCTGGCGGTTTCGTAAGTGTCCTTCGCGAACGTGCCCATGAACGGCAGATAAATGTGGACGTGCGGATCAATGAAGCCGGGGAAAACAAATTTTCCTTTCGCGTCAATCACTTCACAATTTTTCGGCGCGGAAATATTTTTATCAATGCGCGTGATGGTTTCGTTTTCGCAGAAGATGTCCGCGACGTAGCGCGAATCTGCGGTGACTATCTCTCCGTTTTTGATTAGTAAGCTCATAATCCTGTCTTCATTTTTTCTCCGTGTGCCAAATGTCGCCTTCGCCGTAACTGAACCAGCGACTCGTGGTGACTTTTTGCTGCGTGAAAAACTGCACGCCTTCGCGGCCCTGCATGTGCAGGTCGCCGAAGAACGATTCGTTCCAACCGTTGAACGGAAACCACGCCATCGAAGCGGGCACGCCGATGTTAATGCCAACCATGCCGCAATTGACGCGATGCTTGAATTCGCGCGCCGCCTTGCCGCTGCGCGTGAAAATCGAAGCGCCGTTGCCGTAAAAAGATTTGTTCGCCAGCTCGATGGCTTTGTCCAAATCGTCCATGTGTATCACATTGAGCACCGGACCGAAAATTTCTTCTTTCGCAACAGTCATGCCATTTTGCACGTGATCCAAAATCGTCGCGCCGACGTAAAAACCATTCGGAGCTTCGCTGACTTTCACGCCGCGACCATCGGCAGGAATTTTTGCGCCTTCCTTGACGCCGGCTTCGATCAACTCCAAAACGCGATCACGATGCTGACGCGTAATGACCGCGCCCATGTCCGGCTGCGCTTCGCGATCGGTCGGGCCGACTTTAATTTTTCTAGTCGCTTCAATCAAAGTTGGCAATACCGTTTTCTCCGCGCCGCCGACGATGACCGCCGTCGAGCCTGCCATGCAGCGCTCGCCCGCGCAGCCGAACGCGGCTTCGATGACGCCGCGCGTGGAATTTTCCACGTCCGCATCGGGCATTATGATGACGTAATTCTTCGCGCCGCCATTGGACTGGACGCGTTTGCCGTGCTTCGTGCCGGTTTCGTAAATGTAGCGCGCAATGGGCGTCGAGCCGACGAACGAAATCGCTTTCACTTTCGGGTGCGTGAGCAGCGCGTCCACAACTTCGCGTCCGCCGTGAACGATGTTCAGCACGCCTTTTGGCAGGCCGGCTTTTTCCAGCAGCTTCGCGATCTTGATCGCGGTGAGCGGAACTTTTTCGCTCGGCTTCAGCACAAAAGTATTTCCGCAGGCGATGGCAATGGGATACATCCATAGAGGAACCATCGCGGGAAAATTGAACGGCGTGATGCCGACGCAAACGCCGAGCGGCTGGCGGATGGCCTCGCAATCAATGCCGCGCGCGATGTTCTCCAGCACTTCGCCCATCAGCAACGACGGCACGCCGAGCGCGAACTCGACGACTTCCATGCCGCGCTTCACGTCGCCGCGCGACTCGACCAAAGTTTTTCCGTGCTCGCGCGTGTTGCAACGGACGATGTCCTCGAAATTTTCTTCGAGCAACATTTTGAAACGGGCAAGAATCCGCACGCGTTCGACCGGCGGCGTTTCCATCCACGCGGGAAACGCGGCGTGCGCTGCCTCGACGGCGGCATTTGCATCCGCGAGATTTCCGACCGGACATTCAGAAATCACTTCGCCGATGGAAGGATTGAAAACCGGCGTGCGGGCAGTTGTGGATTCGATCCATTCGCCGCCGATGAAATTGGGACAAGGTTCTAAAATTTTCGACATAATATTTTGCCACAGAGACACAGAGGCACTGAGAAAATTTGATTTTGAGAACTCTGTGTCTCTGCGCCTCTGTGGCCAATAGATTTAAGTTTTATCGCGCCAGCGCGTCCGACTGTTTCACGAAGTCGCTGCCGGTCCATTCACCGTCGGCTTGCACCATTTTTTTGGCGGGCGCGGCGGCGGCGGCTTTTTGCGCGGCTTTACGGTCGGTCTGGCGTTTCACGAGATCGGCGTGCGTGGTGAAATACGGCAGCGACTTGCCCTTGAAATCGGCGAGCGTTTCAAATTTGTGTTTCGCCATGAACGCGAGCAGTTCTTCGCACATTGGCTTCACACATTCGTAGCCGAACTTCATCACGCCGGTGCAAACTTGCACGGTGTCGGAACCAAGCAAAATAAATTGCGCGGCGTCGTTGCCGCTTTCGATGCCGCCGAGGCCGGAAAGCGAACGTCCGGGAAATTCTTTTTGAATCATCGTCGCGATTTCCATGACCATGCGCAGCGCGATCGGCTTCACGGCCTTCGACGAATAACCGCCGGGCGTGGTGTAACCCTCCACGCTCGGTTCGGGCCGCAGCGTTTCCAAATTAACGCCGACGACGCTGCGGATCGTGTTGATCGCCGCGAGCCCGGTCGCGCCGCCGCGCAACGCCGCGCGCGACGGGTCTTCGATGTGCGTGATGTTCGGCGTCATCTTCGCCCAGAACGGTTTCGTCGCCGCGCTTTTCACCCAGCCGCAAACTTCTTCGAGGATGTCCGGGTCCTGGCCCATCGCCGCGCCCATTTTGCGTTCCGGCAAACCGTGCGGGCAGGAAAAATTCAGTTCAAAACCGTCCACGCCCGAGGCCTCGCAACGCTTGACGAGTTCGATCCACGCGTCCTTGTTGTATTCTTCCATGATGCTCGCGATGAGCACGCCGTCGGGATGCAGATTTTTGCACTTCTTAAATTCTTCCTCCCAAATCTTGAACGGCCGGTCACTGATCAATTCAATGTTTTCCCAGCCGATGACTTCGCCGCTCGTCGCGAGCAATTTGCCGTAACGCGGCGTGACGTTGACGACTTTCGACGCGTCGAGCGAAACCGTTTTCGCGATGACCGCGCCCCAGCCTTCTTGAAACGCCTTGCTGATGACGTTGAGATTTGTTCCGGGCGGTCCCGATCCAATGATGAATGGATTCGGTAGTTTAAGTCCGTCGACAATTGTAGCTAGTGTTGGCATAACTTCTTTTTACGTTTTCTCCTTTTGAAACTTTATACTGGCTTTGCGATGGATTGTCACAATAATTTTACATGAAAGGAAATCAAATTTAAGCCGGATGAATCCGTCGTTAAATCCCAAACGCACCGTTGCCGAACTGAAAGAACTTCGCGCGCTCACCGGCGACGAAAACGGCGCGCAACGCGTCGCGTTCACGCCGACGTGGATTGCCGCGCGCAACTGGCTCAGGCAAAAACTTTCCGAATTGCCGGTTGAAATCCACACCGACGCGGCGGGAAATCTTTGGGCGACGTTGCGCGGCGAATCGGAAAAATCGTTGCTCATCGGCGGCCACATGGATTCCGTGCCGAACGGCGGCTGGCTCGACGGCTGCCTCAACGTGATCGCTGGCGTGGAAATTTTGCGGCGCATCAATTCGCAATATAACGGCAAGCCGCCAATTACGATCCGTCTCGTGGATTGGGCGGACGAAGAAGGCGCGCGGTTTGGAAAAAGTCTGTTCGGCTCGTCCGCGTGTTCCGGGAATTTGAATCTGGACGAAGCGCGCGACTTGAAAGATAAAAATGGAATTGCTTTGCCTGACGCACTGAAAGAAATCAGCATTGATTTCGAGCGTGTGAAAGATTCCGGCCAGGAATTTAAAAACGCCGCCGCATATCTGGAATTGCACATCGAGCAAGGTCCGGTGCTTTTGGATTCGGATCTGCCGCTCGGCGCGGTGCTCGGAACTTTTGGCGTTGAACGCCATGCGATCACTTTTCACGGCCAGGCCGCGCATTCCGGCAGCACGCCGATGAACCGCCGCAAAGACGCTTTTCTCGCCGCCGCAAAAATGAGTTTGGAGATTTATAAAATAGCGGAAAACTATGCCGGAGTTTGCACGATCGGCTCTTGCACGACCAAGCCGGGAATTGTCACCAGCGTCGTTGAAGAATGCCGAATCACTTTGGATCAACGCCATTTGGATCCCGCCGCGCTCGCAAAAATGTTGGCCGAAGCAAAAACCGCGAGCGAAAAATTTGCGCGCGAAGGAAATGTAAAAGTGAGTTGGGAACGACTTTGGCAAATCGCACCGCGACCGTTCAACGAAAAATTAATTTCTTTTTGTGCCGACGCAATTTTTGAAACGTGCGGCAAAGTCCATCGGCTGCCGAGCGGTCCGCTGCATGACGCGGCGGAAGTTGCCGCCGCTGGAATTCCGACCGTGATGATGTTTGTCCAAAGTTTGCATGGCATCAGCCACAACAAAATCGAGAACACGCGCGAAGAACATCTCGAACTCTGCGTGACCGCGTTCGACAAGCTCGCGGAAAAAACGCTGCAATGGATTTCGCGCGGCTGATTTATTTTGTTTCGGCCAGCCGAATGCGCTAAATTAACTGGCAAGGAGAATCATGCGGAACGTCCAACAAAAACTCGCCATCGCGCGCGGCGAACAGCCGGCGGAATTGCTGTTCAAAAACGCGAAGCTCGTCAACGTCTTGAGCGGCGAAATCCATCCCGCGAACGTCGCCGTGGATGACGGCCGCGTCATCGGCATCGGCGATTATCGCGCAAAAAAAATAATTGATTTGCGCGGCGCATTTCTCGCGCCGAGTTTGATTGACGGGCATTTTCACGTCGAAAGTTCCATGCTCACCGCGCCGGAATTTGTGCGTGCTGTGGTCCCGCACGGCACGGGCGCGATAGTGATTGACCCGCACGAATACGCGAACGTCCTCGGCCTCGACGGCATCCGCTACGTTCTCGAATCCACCAAAAATCTGCCGCTCGATTTTTTCATCATGCTGCCGAGCTGCGTTCCCGCGACGCATTTGGAAACTGCTGGCGCAAATCTCACGGCGGACGATTTGAAACTGATGATCGCCGACGAACGCGTCGCGGGCGTGGCCGAGCTGATGAATTTTCCCGGCGTTTTTCTCGGCGCGAAAAGCGAACTGGCGAAAATTGACGCGGGCAAGGGCAAAGCGATTGACGGCCACGCGCCCGGCTTGCGCGGGAAAAATTTGAATGCGTATGCGCTCGCGGGAATTCGTTCCGATCACGAATCCACCGAGCTCGACGAGGCGCGCGAAAAATTGCGGCTTGGCCTGCACATTCTTTTGCGCGAAGGCAGCACGGAACGAAATCTTGAACATCTTTTGCCGCTCATCAACACGCAGAATTCGCAAAATTTTTCCTTCGCCACGGACGACAAGCTCGCGGGCGATCTCGTGAACGAAGGCCACATTGACCATTGCGTTCGCAAAAGCATCAAGCTTGGCTTGCCGCCGATCACTGCGCTGCAAATTGCGACGATCAACACGGCGCGGCATTATCGTCTGCGGAATTTCGGCGCGATCGCGCCGCGCTTTTGGGCGGACTTCATCGTGTTCGACAATCTGAAAAATTTTCAGATCCGGCAGGTTTATAAAAAAGGAAATCTTGTCGCGGAAAATGGAAAATTTCTCGGCAAATCGCCGGCAAGGATTTCTTTGCCGCGCAGCACGATGAATCTGCGTTACTCGCCGAATGATTTTGTCGTGAAAGCGAACGGCGCGAAAAAAATCCGCGTCATTGGAATCGTTCCCGATCAAATCGTGACGAAAGAAATCATTCTCGCGCCGAAAATCGAAAACGGCCAAGTCGTCCCCGATCCGTCGCGCGACATTTTGAAACTCGTCGTCGTCGAACGTCATCGCGCGATGTGCTTCGAGCTCCTTTCGCGTCGCGAAGACA
>CAXUBD010000023.1:11535-16667 GCA_964249225.1 uncultured Verrucomicrobiota bacterium
CGGGACGGGCAATGTCGGCGTCGGTTTGGGGCGCGGCTTGAAATTGAACTGGGGCGCTATGGGGTGGACGGTCGGGCACGACGCGCACAACGTCGTCGTCGCCGGCACGAACGATGCGGACATTTTATTTGCAATCCAGGAATTGGAACGGCTCCAAGGTGGACAAGTCTGCGTCGCCAATGGAAAAATAAAAGCCGAATTGCCCTTGCCCATCGCCGGACTCGTCACCGACCAGCCGCTGGCCAAGGCGATTAAATTAATTGATGATTTGAACGCCGCCGCGCAAGCGCTCGGCTGTGACCTCGCCGCGCCGTTCATGACGCTTTCATTTCTGGCGCTGTCGCCGATTCCAGAATTGAAGCTGACCGATCAGGGTTTGATTGACGCGGTAAAATTGCAGAAGACAAATCTATTTGTGTAATTGAATGACGATCTCGCAACTCAATCAACTTTCGCAAAAAGATTTTGTCCGCTCGATCGGCCCGGTCTTTGAACATTCACCGTGGATTGTGGAAACAACTTTTTCGCAAAAACCATTCCCAAATTTTGAAAATTTATTTCGCGCGCTTTGCGAAACCGTGAAAAATTCCAATGAAAAAAAACAACGCGCCTTGATCCGCGCGCATCCTGATCTCGTCGGAAAATTTGCCTTGGCCGGGCAACTCACGAAAGAATCAACGAACGAACAAGCCAGTGCCGGCCTAAACAGCCTTTCGCCGGAAGAAATTGATTTGTTCCAAAAACAAAACGCCGCTTACAAAAATAAATTTGGTTTTCCGTTTGTGATTTGCGCGCGGCTGAACAAAAAAGCGGCGATTCTCGCCGGGTTTGAAACGCGGTTGAAAAATTCGAGCGAACAGGAAATCAAAACAGCGCTTGAAGAAATTTTCAAAATCGCGGAACTTCGTTTGCGAGATTTGATTCGCGATTGATTTTATGCCCGCCAAATTAAGCACGCACGTTTTGGACACCGCGCACGGCTGCCCCGCGAGCGGAATGAAAATCGAAGTGTGGTCGCTCGACGGCGAGGAGCGCGAACTCGTCACCACGGTCAAAACTAATTCTGACGGCCGACACGACCAGCCGCTTTTGTCCGCCGAAGAAATGGCGATCGGCCACTACGAAATCATTTTTTTCGTCGGCGATTATTTCGCCGCCAAATCCGGCGCGCTGCCGAAAACGCGTTTTCTCGACCGCGTGCCCGTGCGTTTCGGCATCGCCGATGCGGGCGCGAGCTATCACGTGCCGCTGCTCTGTTCACCGTGGGCTTACTCGACTTATCGCGGCAGTTGAACATGAGCGACGCCGCGCGAAAAATCATGCAGCGCATCGAAGCGCTCGCGAAAATTTCCGAAGAGCCGGGAAGCATCACGCGCACCTTCGCGTCGCCCGCGATGCAGCGCGCAAACGAACTAGTCGGAAAATGGATGTGCGAAGCCGGCCTGAAAACGCGCGTGGATGCGATCGGAAATCTTATCGGCCATTACGACGGCGCAAAATCCAGCGCGAAACTTGTCCTGCTTGGTTCGCATCTCGACACCGTTCGCAACGCGGGAAAATTTGACGGGCCGCTCGGCGTCATTCTCGCCATCGCGTGCGTGGAACATTTGCATCGGCGGCAAATCCGATTGCCGTTTGCGATTGAAGTTATTGGTTTTGCCGACGAGGAAGGCGTGCGTTTTCAAACCGCTTACCTGGGCAGCAAAGTTCTCGCGGGTAGTTTTAGCGAAAACGATTTGTCACGCAAAGACGCGGCCGGAATTTCCATGCGCGACGCGATCAAACATTTCGGCGGCCACCCGGCGAAAATAAAATCGTCAAAGATAAACCCTGGAAATTTGCTCGGCTACGTTGAGGCGCATATCGAGCAAGGACCGGTTTTGGAAGAAAAAAACCTCGCGGTCGGAATCGTGAGCGCCATCGCCGGGCAATCACGTTTCAAAATTTCCTTCATCGGCCACGCGGGCCATGCCGGAACGACGCCGATGAATTTGCGCAAAGATGCTTTATGCGCCGCGGCGGAATTTATTATGGCCGTGGTAAATTTCGCGCAAAAAACAAACGGCCTCGTCGCCACCGTCGGCCAGATCCACGCCGCGCCGGGCGCGAGCAACGTGATTTCCGGCGAAGTGAATCTCACGCTCGACGCGCGGCATCCAAAAGATTCTGTCCGGCAAAAAGCTTGCGTCACATTTCAAAAAATGGCGCGGCAAATTGCCGGCGCGCGCAAAATAAAAATTTCATGGCAGCTCGTCCAGCAAACGGCTTCCGTTTCCTGCGCGCCGGAACTTTCCGCTTTGCTCAGGCGCGCGGTGAAAAAATTCCAGCCGCGCGCGCTTGAATTGCCCAGCGGCGCGGGGCACGACGCGGCGGTCATGGCCGGAATCATGCCGGCGGCGATGCTGTTCATCCGCTGCAAAAATGGCGTCAGCCATCATCCTGGCGAATCGGCAAAGTTGGGAGATGTGTCAGTCGCTCTCGCGGTGATGAATGAATTTATTTTGCAACTGGCGCAAACATCGTGAACCGCATTGACCTCATCATCCCCAACGGAACCTGTCGTTTACCGCCACCGGCAGAGCCTTACGGTGGCCGCGCGTTGACAGGGCGCGTGGTTCAGACCATCCTGCGCGGACAAACGGTTTTTGCGAGCGGCAAAATCACCGCGCCGCCGGCGGGCCGCCTCGTAAAACGCAACGCTGAAAAACTATGCCAGACTTATTTGGTTCCACCCGCACGGTCGTCAAGGAACGCTATGCGCTGATCACGCCGGACGGTTTCGTGCCAAGCAATTTGCCGGGCTGGAAAAACTGCGTCGCGGTCGTCAACATTTCGCCCGTGCTGGGCGCGCGGTTCGCACAACTGCAGATCACCCTCGATAAAAGCAGCATTGGTGAAGGCAACACCGGCACGCTGGAATTTTTTATTTACGTTCTCGAAGGTAAATGCGCCGCGCAGTTCGGCGGCAAAAAAATCAAGATGGCGGCGGGCGGTTTTGCGTTCGTGCCGCCGGAAACGGATTTTCATTTCGGCGGCGCCAGTAATAATACGCGCCTGCTGGTTTTTCAGAAAAAATTCCAGCCGCTCGCGAGTGCCAAAGAATTGAACGTCATCGCCGGCCACGAGGAAAAAATTCCCGGCCATCCGTTTCTCGGCAACGACGACGCGCGGTTGCAAGTGCTGCTGCCGGATTCGCCGGCGTTCGATCTGGCCGTGAACATTTTCACGTACCAGCCGGGCGCGACGCTGCCCTTCGTCGAAACGCACGTCATGGAGCATGGCCTTTTGATGCTGCGCGGGCAAGGCGTCTACCGGCTCAATGCGGATTATCATCCAGTGCAGGCGGGCGATGTGATCTGGATGGCGTCGTTTTGCCCGCAGTGGTTCGTCGCGATGGGTAAAACGCCCGCGAGCTATATTTATTACAAGGACGTGAACCGCGCGCCGCTGTGAAAAATTTCCGGGTGAAGCGCAAAGAAATTTGCGCGATCCGATGTGGGAATTTATTGGTTACGCGGCCAGCCGGACGGTGAAAATCGTGCCGCGATCCATTTCACTGAAAACTTCAAGGCTGCCGCCATGCGCTTCGACGATCGCCTTGGAAATCGCCAGCCCCAAACCGGAATTGCCCGCGCCCGTCCGCGATTTTTCCGCGCGATAGAATCTTTCAAAAACGCGCGGCAAATCTTCCGGCGGAATGCCCGCGCCCGTGTCGGCGACCGTCAAAACGGCGAAACCATCTTGCGATCCCAATTTTATTTTCACTTCGCCTTCGGCGCGGTTGTATTGGATCGCGTTGCTCAAAAGATTCGTGACGACCTGCGCAAGACGTTCGGAATCGCCAATGATTTCAACGGATTCAAGCGCGGTGAAAATTTTTATGCCGCGCGCTTCGGCGATCGGTTTCACCAGTTCGGCGCAATCGGAAACGGTTTTTGAAAAATCAAAGCGCAGACGTTTCAAAATTTCCTGTCCCGCGTCGAGCCGCGCGAGCGCGAGCAGCGATTCAATTAATTTTCTCATGCGCTGCGCCGCGCGCTGGCAGGCCTCGACGGTTTGTTTGTAATCGGCGGCCTCGCGTTCACGAGTCAACGCAGTTTGCGTCTGCGTCAAGATGACGGAAACGGGCGTGCGCAGTTCGTGCGCGGCGTCGGAGGTGAATTGTTGCTGTTGCGCGAACGCGGCTTCGAGGCGCGCGAAAGTGGCATTCAAAACGGCGGCGAGCTGGCCGAGTTCACTTTCGGCCTCGGCGACGTTGATGCGCTGCGACAAATCGCCGGCGGAGATTTTTACGGCGGCGGCGCTGATGTTTGCGATGGGACGCAACGCGTGCGAAACAAACCACCAGCCACCCGCGAGTCCGAAAAATAAAATAATTCCGCCAAAGCCCGCAAGCTTGAGAGCCGTTAAATGGAGTTCTTGTAATTCCGGTGCAATGGAACAGCCAACCCAAATTTGTTCGCCGGATGGCAACATGTCGGCAGTCTCCCGATAATTTTCAAAATCCACCGCTTTCAATTGTATGCGGGAATCAGGCAGCAGTGGTGAGATGGTATTAACTGAATTTAGCAAACCGCTGCGGCCTGAAACGATAATCGCCTGTGGTATTGGCGGCACATTGGTCGAACGGGCAAGTTCTTTGCCGTCACGGGATATGATTTTGAAATAAAAACCATTCGGATCGCTCGCGTCAAAAAAATGCGCGACTTCCGGCGGCAAATGAAATTCACGCGGTGGGCGCGGATTTTCTCCCGGCGGGCCGTCATCGGGAAACTGGCCGCGTGGCGGGCGGTCAAATGGTTGTCCTTGTCCGTTTCCATCCGGACCGCGCGGCGGCGGACGATGCAGCGCATTGCTCAAAATCCCCGCGCGTCTATGCAGTTCATCATCAATGCGACCGAGCAGCCGTCCGCGCTCTAGCTGATACGCCGTGAAGCCAAAACCCGCGAGCACGACGACGAGAATCAGGCCATACCAGATTTGCAAGCGCCATTTGATGGATTTGAAAATTTTCATTTAATTCGGAGGGAACGATCTCCGCGAGTCCCACTTCAAATTATTTTGGGACTCGCGCAACTCGTCCCTCCGATGGTTAATGGTTTTCATTCGATGCAATAGCCGTGGCCGCGCCG
>CAXUBD010000023.1:16677-18571 GCA_964249225.1 uncultured Verrucomicrobiota bacterium
TTGCCGCTTTTAACACCGCGAAAAGCGCCAGAGGACTGGCGCACTCCAAAACCTCACGGAGAAATATAGCTGCCAATATGTTACGTTCGTTCATTTTCATTCGATGCAATAGCCGTGGCCGCGCCGGGTGACGATGAATTCCGCGCCGAGCTTTTTGCGGACGTTCGAGACGTGAACGTCGAGCAGGTTGGAAAGTGAACTTTCGTTTTCGTCGAACAGATGCTCGTAAAGCTGCGTGCGCGTGACGACTTCGCCGCGATGCAGCGCGAGAAATTCCACGAGCGCGTATTCGCGCGCGGTGAGTTCGACAGGTTTTTCCTGCAACGAAACGTTTCGCAGCGCGGTGTCAATTTTAATCTCGCCGATTTCGATCACGTTCGTCGTCTTGTTCGCGCTGCGGCGGATGAGCGCGCGCAGGCGCGCGAACAGTTCCGGCAAATCGAACGGCTTGACGACGTAATCGTCCGCGCCGGTGTCGAGGCCTTTGACGCGGTCGCGCGTCTGGTCGCGCGCGGTGAGCATGAGCACGGGCGTTTTTTTTATTTTGCGGAGGCGCTGCAAAATTTCCCAGCCGTCCATTTTCGGGAGCATCACGTCGAGGACAACGGCGTCGTAATCGTAATTTTCGGCCTTGTAAAATCCGTCCTCGCCGTCGGGCGCGGTGTCCACGGCGTAGCCTTCCTCGCGCAACGCCTGCGCGATGCTGCGGAGCAGGTCGGGTTCGTCTTCGACAATCAGGATTCTCATTTTCGGGCCGGGCAAAATTTTAACAGGAAAAAACTTTCTGCGCCAGTTCGCGGAGATTGTCGCATTCGCAATCTTTAGAAACGATGAAGAAAAAATTTTGCGCGCCCTGTGAAAAAATTTCACGGCTTAACGTTTCCTTAAGGTTCGCTCGCGTAAAGTCGCGGCATGAAAACGATTCACGCACTGATTCTCACCGCCCTCGTCGGAATTATTTTGACCACCATGACCGCCGCTGCCGATCCGATGATTGATTCGTGGCTCACGAATTATTCGGCTCGATATGCGCGCATCTATACGACCGACGCCAACAGAACCAATGGCGTCAGCGTCACCACCTGGAGCAATGGCACGCAGACGCAATCGCTGCCGGCGTATTCCGGCGTGCAGGAAATTGATTCGTCGTCGAACTGGATTTATCTCCGCACCACCGGATTCGGAATTCACGTCATGGGGCCGTGGCAGAACGGAAGTTTTCCCAACCTGCCGGTGAACACCAAAACTTTTTACCGGATTCCGCGCACGAACGCGGTGCCGGGAACCAAGACGCTGACCGGCGGCGGACCGATCGGTTATTTTGTGGACGGCGTGGCGATGTTCGACAGCCGCGATGCGTTTTATTGGAACGGCACGACGAACGTGGCCGGCACCGGCAGTTGGAACCGCGAAGCTTATGTGAACGAGGGCGCGACGTTTGATCCGGCTTACGCGCACCAGCCGCAGGACGGCACTTATCATTATCACGCCAGCCCAATCGCGCTGCGTTATGAACTCGGCGACCATGTGGATTTCAACGCGACCACGAAAACGTATTCCGAATCTACTAATGCGGTCACGAAACATTCGCCGATTCTCGGCTGGGTGCGCGACGGTTTTCCGGTTTACGGACCGTATGCGTATTCAAACGCGCTCGATGCTTCGAGTCCGATTATTCTCATGCGCAGCGGCTATCAGTTGCGCAATGGAAATCGCGGGACGGACAATCTGGCGAACACCTTGCGCACAAATCTGCCCGCGTGGGCGGTGCGGCTCTACGGCGCGAACGCCGCCGGGCCGACAAACATCGCGCTTTATCCCGTGGACATTTACATGGAGGACAACGCGTATCTCGGCGACCTGACAAATTCACTGACCGGCTCGAATTATATTC
>CAXUBD010000024.1:0-188 GCA_964249225.1 uncultured Verrucomicrobiota bacterium
GTCCGGCGGGCGTGCTCGCGGAAATCGTCAATGACGACGGCACGATGGCGCGTTTGCCGCAACTTTTAAAATTTGCCAAAAAGCACAGCCTGAAAATCTGCACCGTCGCCGACTTGATCGCATACCGCCGCACGTGTGAAAAACTTGTTGAAAAAATCGAAGTCGTGAAAATGCCGACCGATTACGGC
>CAXUBD010000024.1:198-3315 GCA_964249225.1 uncultured Verrucomicrobiota bacterium
ATTTCGATCTGCATTTGTATCGTTCCAAAGTGGACGGCCAGCATCATCTCGCGCTCGTGCGCGGAAAAATTGCCGGCGCGAAAAATGTCCTTGTGCGCGTCCACAGCGAATGCCTCACCGGCGACGTCTTCGGTTCGCGCCGCTGCGATTGCGGGCCGCAACTGCATCAGGCCATGAAGCAAGTTTCCGAATCCGGGCGCGGCGTGATTTTGTATATGCGGCAGGAAGGCCGCGGCATCGGCCTCGCGCCGAAAATTCTTGCCTACAAATTGCAGGAGCAGGGTTTGGACACGGTCGAGGCGAATGAAAAGCTCGGTTACGGGATGGACTTGCGGGAATACGGACTCGGCGCGCAAATCCTCGTTGACCTCGGCCTGAAAACCATCCGGCTGCTGACGAACAATCCGAAAAAAGTCGTCGGGCTGGAAGGCTACGGATTAAAGATCACCGAGCAGGTACCGATCAAAATAAAATCCAATCCGCACAACGAGCGGTATTTGAAAACGAAGCGGGAGAAGCTGGGGCATTTGTTGTGAGTATGTTAAGTGTTATTTCAAAGTTTTTTGGAAGCGGCAAACATCGGATTGCCAAAATTTCGGATCCTGTTCTTGGCACGCTTCGATGGTCGGAAGAAGAAAAAATGTGGCAAGCAAACATCGTTGTAGGACAAAAATCTATCGGTTTTCTAATTGCCGGTGATACTGAGCCAAGCGATAAATTGATTTCTCATGCACAAGATATAATTCGGGTATTACCAGATTTTAAAAAAACAATTGCCGCCTTTCTCGTAAATGAAATGCGCGACAAGAATTTGGTTCAGTATTCCGATGAAATTCAACAATTGACCATCGAAAACGTTTGTTTGTTTTGGCCCAATCGTCCAAATGATGGAATGATTTACTTCAAGGGATTGGACAAGTTCAACGTTTGGAGATGCGATTACATAAACCGAAAGCCAATCGGACTTGGATTTGATAGTTAAATTTGTCTTTCATGTTAAAACCCATCAAAATCAAAACAGCGCGCGCCGGCGGCGGCACCTTCGCCGTCGTCGCGCTGCAAAAATCGGCTCGCATCAATCCGGGCAAGCGAGTAGATTGATTGCGTCATGGATATTGATTACACCGTCCAAATCTGGCGCGAAGGCAGTCAATTCATCGCCCACGCAATGCCGCTGGACGTGGCGAGTTCCGGCGCCAGCCCGCAAGCCGCGCGCGCCGCGCTGGACGAAGCCGTGAAACTTTTCATCAAGACGGCGGAAGAGCACGGCACGCTGGCCGAAGTTTTGGAAGACGCGGGTTCCGAAAGCGACGGCGCGCAATGGCGTTGTCCCGACTGGATTTCCATCGAGAAACATTCTGCGCCCGTGGCGGCTTGAGCAGCCATGCCCAAGTTCGCGCGGAAAACTTTGGAACGGATTTTTCTCGCCCCTAGTTTTCAATTCGCGCGGCAGGAAGGCAGCCATCGTTCTTATTTTAAAAGCGGCATCGCGCGGCCAGTTGTGATTCCGACTTATCGTGAAATTCCAGTTTTCATCATCCGCAACAATTTGAAGACCGCCGGAATTTCCCGCGACGAATACTTTCGTCTTTTGGAGCAACACCGTTAAAATTCCGAATCATGTTAAAACCCGTCAAAACCAAAACGGCACGCGCCAGCGGCGGCACGTTCGCCATCGTCGCGTCGAAATATAATTCGCGTTACGTGGACGCGATGCTGCGCGCGGCGCAAAGTGAATTGAAGCGCGCCGGCGCAAAAATCCAGATCGTCCGCGTGCCGGGCGCATATGAAATTCCTGTCGTCGCCGCAAAGCTGGCGCGGCACTCGACGCTCGGCCTTCGACCCTCGGCCATCATTTGTCTGGGCGTGATTTTGCGCGGCGAGACGACGCACGCGGCGCACATCGGCGAAGCCGTCAGCAACGCGCTGATGCAAATCCAGATCACGCACGAGATTCCGGTCATCCACGAAGTGTTGCTTTTGGAAAATGAAGCGCAGGCGCGCGTCCGTTGTCTCGGCCAAAAACACAATCGCGGCACGGAAGCGGCGCAGACGGCATTGGAAATGGCACGCGTGATGAAAAATCTCTGACAGGAAAATTTAACAGAAGGCAACGAAGGCAACGGAGATGTTTTTTTTTGAAAACCGTGGCGCAACCGTTTTTTGAACCGTCTTTGCTTGTTTCGTTTTCTTCTGTTATGTTTTGCTTGTGAAAAATTTCACATATCGCTTGACCCGAAATTTGCGAGTGTTAAATTTGCGAGTGCGAATTATGAAACGCTTCTCCATTTTTCTTTTGCTGGCGACTCTGGCATTTTTGCCAGTCGCGCGCGCGGCGGACATCATCGGCGTCATCACGCTCAAAGGCACGCCGCCCGCCGAAAAAGACATCACGCCGCTCAAGGACGACGCCACGTGCGGCGCGTTGTATGACACGATGCCCACGACGCATTTTTACGTCGTCAGTCCGAAAGGCGAACTGGCCGACGTGGTTGTTTCCTTGAAAAATGTCACCGGCAAATCCACCGGCGCAAGCGCGCCGCCGGTCGTGATGGATCAAAAAGGCTGCGTTTATACGCCGACGATTCTCGCGGTGCAGACCGGCCAAAAATTGATCGTGAAAAATTCCGATCCTTGCATTCACAATGTCCACACCAAGCCGACGGTCGCCGGCAACGATGAATCCAACCAGGTGCAGATGTCCGGTGGCGCGGACTTGACCTTCACATTTGCGCAGCCGGAACCGTTTTTGAAATTTCAATGCGACGTGCATCCATGGATGTTCGCGTGGGTGACGATTGTGGACAGCCCGTATTATTCCGTGAGCGACAAGGACGGAAAATTCGTGATCAAAAACGTGCCGCCCGGCAAATACACGATTCAAGCACACACCGCAAGCTCGGCGCGCAAACGCAGGACGTGGAAGTCGCCGACAAAGACGTGACGGCCAATTTCACATTTGAGGTGAAATAAATTTTAAGTTGGGGGAAACCGCTGCGCCTGGAAAACCGCGGCGGTCATTTTTTTCAGTTAACATAAAAGCGCATACAAAACAAGATCCTGGGCTGCACCGGTTCGCCGTGCTGACGGCGGTCGCCACGTGTTTGCTGATCGGCC
>CAXUBD010000024.1:3325-5065 GCA_964249225.1 uncultured Verrucomicrobiota bacterium
CGACGCGACCGCAAATTTTACGTTTGAAGTGAAATAAATTTTAAGCTGGGGAACCGCTGCGCTTGGAAAAGCGCGGCGGCAGTTTTTAGGATGAGCAAAAACGCGCCAAATAAAACAAATCCGTGGCTGTTCCGCTTCGCCGTGCTGACGGCGTTCGCCACGTTTTTGCTGATCGGCCTCGGCGGTCTCGTGACCAGCCACGAAGCCGGGATGTCCGTGCCCGACTGGCCGACGAGCTATGGCTACAATATGTTCGCGCTGCCGATAAAATTCTGGACCGGCGGCGCGTTTTTTGAGCACACGCACCGGCTGCTGGCTTCCGCCGTCGGATTTTTGACGACTATTCTCGCTGTCTGGCTCTGGCGGAAAGATTCGCGGCGCTGGATGCACTGGCTCGGTCTCGCGGCGTTTCTCGGCGTCGTCGCGCAGGGAATTCTCGGCGGCCTGCGCGTGACGATGAAAATGGACAGCCTCGGAATTTTTCACGGCGCGGTCGCGCAAACATTTTTTGTCCTTGTCTGCGCGATTGCGCTTTTCACGAGCCTCGAGTGGTATGAACTGGACGCGAAAAAAATAATCGTTCCGCGCGGACTCCGCAGCCACGTTCTGTTCATCACGATTTTGATTTTCGCGCAATTGCTCATAGGCGCGACGATGCGGCATCAGCACGCTGGACTGGCAATTTCCGATTTTCCGCTCGCGCACGGAAAAATCTGGCCGGACACAAATCCTGACGCTATCGCGCGTTACAATGCGGAACGGATTGAAATCACGAATGTAAATCCAATCACGGCATTCCAAGTCATTTTGCAAATGGTTCATCGCATTGTCGCGTTTTTGATTCTGGCGGGCGTCGCGGCGGCGGCGGGACTGGCCGTTAAACGGCTCGGCGCAAAAGATTCGCTGACGAAGCTCGCATGGTTCTGGTTCGCGCTGATCATTTTGCAAATTGCTCTCGGCGTCGCGACGATCTGGACGAACAAGGCCGCCGATGTCGCGACTGCGCACGTCATGGTCGGCGCGCTTTCGCTCGTGACAGGCGCGCTCTGGTGCCTTATTGCTTTTGGCCGTTCGGCGAAATTGCCGGAAACGGAAACCGCGCCATTCGGCGCGTTCGGAACTTTTGCCGCGAACAAACCATGAAGGAAATCTCTGCAGAAATTTTAAGCGCGAACGCCGCCGAGAAAAGCTGGACGGCAATTTTCTCCGATTTGGTCAAGGCGCGATTGACGACGCTCGTGTTGCTCACGACGGCGGTTGGATTTTACATCGGCGAAATCGGCGCGATCAATTGGTTTTTATTTTTCAACACGCTGGCTGCAACCGGACTTGTCGCGATGGGCGCGTCGGCGTTGAATCAGCTTTTGGAACGCGACTATGACGCGAAGATGCGCCGCACGCAAGATCGTCCGCTGCCGTCAGGACGTTTGCAGCCGACGACGGTTGCGATTTTCGGTGGCGTGAGTTCGGTCGCCGGTTTGGTTTATCTTGCGCTCGCGGTGAACCTGCTCACAAGCGTGCTCGGCGCGGTCACGCTCGTCAGTTATCTTTTCATTTACACGCCGTTGAAACGCGTGACGTGGCTGAACACCGCGATCGGCGCGGTGCCCGGCGCGCTGCCGCCGCTGATGGGCTGGACGGCGGCGCGCGGCGAGTTGAGCGGCGAAGGCTGGGCGCTGTTCGCGATTTTATTTTTCTGGCAGTTGCCGCATTTCTTCGCCATCGCGTGGATGTATCGCG
>CAXUBD010000024.1:5075-12708 GCA_964249225.1 uncultured Verrucomicrobiota bacterium
CGCGACGACTACGCGAAGGCGGGTTTCAAAATGCTGCCGAACGTTGACCCCGACGGCAGCCGCACGGCGCAACAGGCCATCAGCAACACGCTTGCGCTGGTGGTCGTGAGTCTGTGTCCGTTCATTTTCAAGATGGCGGGAAATATTTATCTCTTCGGCGCAATTATTCTCGGCACGGGATTTTTATTTTGCGCGATTCAATTTTCGCGGCAATTGACTTTGCCGCGCGCGAAGCAACTGTTTTTTGCGTCCATCATTTATCTGCCGCTGTTGCTGACGTTGATGGTCTGGGACAAGCTGAAATAAATTTATGGAAACGACTGTCCAACAATTTCCGCCGTTCCGCGAAAAAGAATCGTCGCACGGCCACGACGACCACGGCCATGAGCATCATGATCCGGGTTTTCTGCGCGGTTATATTTTTTCCACCGACCACAAAATCATCGGCATCCAATACGGCTTGACGGCGCTGATGTTCATGCTGTTCGGATTTTTTCTGATGCTGATGATGCGCTGGCAGATCGCGCATCCGGGACTGCCGGTGCCGTTCATCGGGCCGCTGCTGGAAAAAGTTCTCGGCTCCGTGGTCGCGCCCAAAGGCGCGATCTCGCCCGAACTTTACAATTCCTTCGGCGCGATGCACGGGACGATCATGGTGTTTTTGGGCATCGTGCCGCTGGCGTTCGCGGCATTCGGCAATTACGTCGTGCCGCTGATGATCGGCGCGCCGGACATGACATTTCCGCGCGTCAACATGGCGAGCTATCAGGCATATTTCATCGGCGGCCTCATCATGCTCGTGAGTTTTTTCATTCCCGGCGGCGCGGCGCAGGCGGGCTGGACTTCGTATTCGCCGCTGGCGACGACGATTCCGACCCACGGGCAACTTTTCTGGATTGTCGGAATGGTTTTTCTGATTTCATCATCACTGCTCGGCGCGGTGAATTTCATCGCGACGATAATTCAACTTCGCGCGCCGGGCATGACGTGGATGCGGCTGCCGTGGTTCGTGTGGGCGCAGTTCGTGACGGCGTTTCTGCTGCTGCTGGCGTTTCCGCCGCTCGAAGCCGCCGCTGTGATGCAATTGATGGACAACGTCGCGCACACGAGTTTCTTTTTACCGACGGGACTTGCCGTCGGCGGGCAACTCGCCAATGTCAGCGGTGGCGGCAGTCCGTTGTTGTGGCAGCATTTGTTCTGGTTTCTCGGCCATCCGGAAGTTTACGTTTTGATTTTGCCGGCAATGGGCATCGTCTGCGAAATCATCGCCAACAACACGCGCAAGCCGATTTGGGGTTACAAATCGCTTGTGTATGCGGTGCTGGCCATCGGCTTTTTGTCGTTCATCGTGTGGGCGCATCACATGTATCTGACGGGCATGGGCACAAAAATTTCCACGTTCTTCCAGGCGACGACGATGATCATTTCGATTCCGTCCGTGATCATTTTGACGTGCTTTTTCATTTCACTTTGGGGCGGCTCGATCCGCTTCAATACGCCGATGCTTTTTGCGCTCGCGTTTCTGCCGATGTTCGGCATCGGCGGGCTGACGGGTTTGCCGCTTGGCTTCAACGTCAGCGACGTTCACTTGCACGACACCTATTACATCATCGCGCATTTCCATTACGTCGTCGCGCCGGGAACGATTTTCGCGCTGTTCGCCGGAATTTATTTTTGGTTTCCGAAAATGACCGGGCGCATGATGAATGAATTCTGGGGTCGCGTGCATTTCTGGGGCTCGCTGATTTTCATGAACGTCGTTTTCATGCCGATGTTCGTGCAGGGCATGGCGGGAATGTTGCGGCGCATGTCGGACGGCGGCGCGAATTATTCCGCTGCGGTCAACAGCCACGCCGGCGCGGATGTCATCGGCGGTTTGAGTCCGTTCATCATGGGATTGCACACGCCGATTTTATGGGGCGCGATGTGCCTCGGCCTCGCGCAAATTCCGTTTATCATCAATGTTTTTTGGAGCATCAAACACGGCGAGCCGGTGAAGAATGACAATCCGTGGGACGCGACGACGCTCGACTGGCAGACGCCCACGCCGCCGCCGCACGGAAATTTTGAACACGAGATGCACGTTTATCGCGGTCCTTACGAATACAGCGTGCCGGGCCACGCGCGCGATTTCACGCCGCAAAATGAACCGCCCGACGGTTCGCCTGCGCCAGCCATTTCAACCGCACACGCGCACTAAATTTTTTTCATGGAAATTCCTTATACAGTCCAACCGCGGCCGGACACCGGCGTTTATAATGCCAAGCTCGGCATCTGGCTTTTTCTCGCGTCCGAAGTCATGCTTTTCGGCGGGCTTTTTTCCGCCTACGTGTTGCTGCGCGTCGGCGCCGCGCCCGGCCACTGGCCGCACGGCTGGCTCGACGTTCGCTTCGGCACGCTCAATACAATTATTCTCGCGCTTTCGGCAATTACAACTTTACTCGCGTGGGTCGCGTGCAAGGTCGGGCATTTCGGCAAGTTCAAATTTTTCCACGCCTGCACGCTGTTGCTGGCGCTGTCGTTTTTGTCCGTGAAAATGTATGAGTATCACGACAAATTGATCCACTACGAAATCAAGTTGAACGACGGAACTTTTGCGGACGGCCACCTAGTTGAAAAATCCGCCGACTTCGACCTTGCCAAAAAAACCGGCAGCGTCACTTTGCATGGTCGCTTCGTCGGCGATGAAACCTTGCTCTACGATTTGCGCTCGCAGAAAAACATTGAGTTGAAGGAAATCACCGTCGCCGCCGCCGACATCAAGTTCATGCAAAATTACGGCCCGTGGCACAACACGTTCCTCGCGATTTATTTTACGCTCACCGGCCTGCACGCGCTGCACATTCTCGGCGGCAGCATCGTCATCGGCTACCTTTGGGGGCCGGGCAGCAAAATGTGGAAACGCGACCCGGAACGTTTCACCAACCGCATCGAAGTCTCCGGCCTGTTCTGGCATTTCGTGGACTTGGTCTGGATATTTTTGTTTCCGGTCTTATATTTGACGTGACGAATTTATGAGCGAATCACATCCAGTTGATTACAAAAGTTACCTCCGGCGTTGCCTGTATGTTTTCATCGCCGTTGTCTGCACGACGTCGCTGATGATTTGCGCCTCGTTTCTGCCGCACTTTGGCTGGACGGCGAAAGTCGCCATGATTCTCACCATCGCGTGCGTCAACGCCTTCGTCGTCGCGGGATTTTTGATGCACTTGCTGTCCGAAAAAAAAATGATCTACGTCGTCCTCGCTTTCACCGTGTTTTTTTTCGCGGGCCTGATGGGATTGACGCTTTACGCCATGCACGATTTTCCGACCGGCACGCAAATGCATTGAAATTAAACTGAATATGTCGCTCAAAGCTTTTCATCTGATTTTTGTGACGCTGCTGACGTCGCTGTCGTTCGGCTGCGCGGCGTGGGCGTTTGCGGACGGGCGCGCGACGTTCGGCTGGACAGGCGTCGCCGCCGGAATCCTGGTCATCATTTACGGCGTTTATTTTTTGAAGAAACTGAAAAAAATCAGCTACCTATGAAAACGTCTGGAAAATTTCTGAAAACATTTTTTCTCGCGCTCGCGCTAGCCGCGTTCGCGCCGTCGCACCTGTTCGCGTGCGCCGCTTGCGGCAGCGACAACGGCCACATTGATTCGCCGCTGACCGGCGGCATGAACTGGGGAATTTTCACGCTGATGGGCGTCATCGTCACCGTGCTCGCGTCCATCGCGACTTTTTTCGTTTTCATCATCCGCAAAGAAGCCGCGCTGGCCGCGAAAACCGGCGGCGAAAATCTGACTGAAGCCAAAATATGAAACAATGGTTCGGTGACAAAGTTCTCGGCCTGCCGCCGCTCGCGTCCGAAAACGGACAAGGCGTGGACGATTTGATCATTTATGTCCACTGGCTTATGCTCGCGCTATTTGTCGGCTGGATCATCTATTTTTTCTACACGGTGAACCGCTTTCGTCGTTCGCGCCACCCCAAGGCCGATTACGTCGGCGTGAAAAATCACGCCTCGAGTTACATGGAAGTCACCGTCGCCGCCATCGAGGCCGTGCTGTTGATCTTCATCGCCGTGCCGTTGTGGGCGAAGGCCGTGGATAAATTTCCGTCGCCGGGCGAATCCACCGTCATCCAAGTCGTCGCGCAGCAATTCGCGTGGAACGCCCGTTACGCCGGCCCCGACGGAAAATTCGGCGCGCAGGACATGAAATTTGTCACCTCGGACAACGTCTTCGGCATTGACCCGACGGATGCGAACGGCAAGGACGACATCCAGGTGCTGAACGAAATCCACGTTCCCGTCGGCAAGCCCGTCATCATTTATTTAAGTTCCAAGGACGTGATCCACTCGCTGAAAATCATCGCCATGCGCGTTTGCCAGGATGCGATCCCCGGTTTGCGGATTCCGTGCTGGTTCAAGCCCGTGCAAATCGGCCGCTACCAGATCAACTGCGCGCAACTCTGCGGCAACGGTCACGCCGCCATGACCGGCGGGTTTCTCACCGTCGAAAGCCAGGCCGATTACGACAAATGGCTCCGCTCCAAATCCGGCGCGACGACCAGCTTTGAATAAATTTTCCGCGCCGTTGCTCGCGCCACCAAACGTCTCATGGCCGAAACTCCCCAACAACTCTCACGGACGCTTTGGGTCGGAATGGGATTGCTCTTCAGTTTGCTTGGCGTGGCGTATCTGCTTTCGCTGATGGAACTCGACCGGGTTCAACATCGCGCATTGCCGGTGCTTGGAAAAATTGCCGGTTTCACGCTCACGAATCAAAACGACCGTGCCGAGACGCTCGCCGATTTGACCAATCACGTCTGGATCGCCGACATCATTTTCACGCGCTGCGCCGGACCGTGCCCGCGCATGACCGCGCAGATGAAATCGCTGCAAGATTCATTGCCGCCGACCAGCGCGGTAAAATTCATCACGCTTACGACCGATCCCGAAAACGACACGCCGGAAATTATGAAAAAATATGGCGAACGGTTCGACGCGGATTTCAACCGCTGGACCTTTTTGACCGGCACCAAATCGGAAATCGCCGCGCTCGCGAGCGGCAGTCTGAAATTGAGCGCGGTGCCCGTGAAGCTGGAAGACCAGAAAAGCGTCGCCGACCTTTTCATCCACACGACGATTTTTGTCGTCGTGGACAAACACGCGCAACTGCGCGGCGCTTTTGAAACCGGCGGCGACGGCGTGGATTGGACGAACGGTGTCCAGCCAAAACTGCTGGCGACCGTCCGCCAGCTTGAAGGCGAGCCATGAGCATTTACGATTTGCCCGCCGTCAACGCCAGTCTCAACGCCTTGAGCGTAATTTTTCTGACGTTCGGATTTGTCTTCATCAAACGCGGAAATAAAATCGCGCACCGCAACTGCATGATTTCGGCGTTCGTCACCTCGGTCATTTTTTTGGGCTGCTACCTGACGTATCACGGCTATCTCGCCATTGTTTTGCACAAAGGGCCGACGCGATTTTTGGAGCCGCAATGGTTCCGCCCGTTTTACCTGGCGATTTTGATCACGCACACGATTCTGGCCGTCGTCATCGTGCCGCTGATTTTGATCACGCTCTGGCGCGCAAAAAAAGAACGCTTCGATCTTCACAAAAAAATCGCGCGCTGGACCTGGCCGTTGTGGATGTATGTCTCGGTGACCGGCGTAATTGTTTACTGGCTGCTTTACATCAAATTTCCGCAGCGATGACCGCAGCTTAAAATTCGCCGTAAGGCCGGCGCAAGAAATGACTTGCCGGTCTGGCGAAACGGTCGGAATATCGCGGTCAACTTAACTTGGAAACGTCATGAATGGAAAAAACGACCAGCCAACGTTGCCGGCGGAAAACTGGCTCCAGCCTTTGAAAACTTTTTTCTCCCCGATGGCGGAAGGCAAAGGGACGATGTTGTTGATCTGGATTCTGGTTTTGTTGGTGATCGTTTTAAATATCTGGGTGGGCTGGCTTTACCGGGCGGAAGGAAAATTCATTGATTATTTCGACTCCAGCACGTTCAAGGCGTTGTTGGCCAGCCTGCTCATTCCGCTGTTGATGTCGTCCATTTCTCGCGCCTTCAAAATCGGTGAGAAAATTGAAGTGGAAAAGGAAAAGGTGGCGCATGAAAAAAGAGGCCGGCAATATCAGGCCATCAAAGATACCAACAGCATGTGGAGCGAACTTTACGATTTGTCCACGGAGGTCGCCTATTTCAAAGACGCCAATGCCAAGGTTTCCGTGCGTGAACTCCGAAAAAAACTGGAACGTTTCGCCAATTCAGCGGAAGAAGTGATCAACCTTTGGAACCGCATTTCCTCAAAATTTGGCTCCGAAAATCTGGAAATGGCCTTGTATGGTCTCAACCTGCTATTGCTCACCGCCTCGACCGTGGCCGACGCGATTGAAAAAGGCGACGCCGAAGCCGCGGATTTGCAAAACTGTCTTTTGATCATTCAAGACAGCGTGCGCTTTGCGCTGCACCAAAGAATCATGCTGTATTTCAACCTGATCGCGGAAGGCAATGACGAACTGGTGCAAAAAACTTTGAACGAAATCCGCGCCACAGGTGAATTTTTCAAGGAGCAGATAAATGTCCGGCCCAATTTGCCGGCCGGCGCGCCCGCAGATGCGTTCGCCGCCAACCGCGAAAAATTTGCCGGATGGTATTCGCAATATGCGCGGCGCCAAAAAGAATTGCCTCCGCCCCAGCGCGACGCCGCAATGCCATTTTCCCCGGAACACATAGAATATTACAAGACCATTTACACGATCCCCTTTGACCAACTGGGTTTTTCGCGCAAGCGGCTTTTTTCAAACGCCCAAATCAAGAAGTTCGCGGCGGAAATGTTTTATCAAAACGACCTTAATAAAATTCGCGCCAGCGTTTGAAACGAGCGGCTCCGGATTTTCCAGTTGAATTTTTTGCGTGTCCAATATCACCAGTATCACCATTCACCGCAGCCAGTTTCCCGAAAACGTGCGGCGCGACCTGCTCGCCTCGCTGCGCGCGCGAAAAGTGAACCACAAATTCCATTATGACAGCGTCAAGCAGACGCAAAAATGGCTCGCGCTGCACCAAATTTATTCACCCACGCGGAACGACGAAGATTGCCGGGCGATTTACGAGAACAGCTTTGAAGCTGCCGCCAAAAAAATAAACGCGAAAAGCGTCCATGTCATAGGACTCGGCTGCGGCGGCGGCCAAAAAGACACGCGGCTGCTGCAAGCATTAAAAGCACGCGGCATAAAAATTTTCTACACGCCGTGTGATGTCAGTTTGGCGATGGTGCTGGTCGCGCGCCGTACCGCGCTCGCCGTTTTGCCGGAGAAAAATTGTTTTCCCTTCGTCTGCGATCTGGCTACGGCAAGTGATTTGCCGGAATTTTTCGGCAAACAGAAAATCAAAAACGCCCCGCGCCTCGTCACTTTCTTCGGCATGATCCCGAATTTTGAGCCGCAAGAAACTTTGGCGAAGATTGCATCGCTAGTTCGCCCGAAAGATTTTTTATTGTTCAGCGCCAATCTCGCGCCCGGAAAAAATTACGCCGCCGGCGTGAGAAAAATTTTGCCGCAATACGACAATCTGCCAACGCGCGACTGGGTGATGGCTTTTCTGCTCGACCTCGGCATTGAGAAAAAAGA
>CAXUBD010000024.1:12718-16391 GCA_964249225.1 uncultured Verrucomicrobiota bacterium
AAGACGGCCAATTGAAATTCACGATTGAAACCGGCGGCTTTGGCTTGAAACGAATCGTCGCGCGATTTTATTTTACCCGCGCGCGCCGGGTTGAAATCGAAGACCAATCATTCGATTTTGTCGCGGGCGAATCCATCCGGCTATTCTTTTCGTATCGCTACACGCCGGAACGCGTTCGACGGCAACTTGGCCGGAGCGGATTAGAAGTTGTGGACCAATGGATCACGCAATCCGAAGAGGAAGGGGTTTTTCTCGTGCGTCGCGGCGGCGTCTCGGCAGCGCGCCGCTGAATTTTTATCAAGTGCGCACTCTGCCGAGAAGCCGCTACAAATTAAAAAACTTTCAGCGTGTCCAGCACGGCCTTGATGCGCGGAACTTCGTGCGTGCGGAACAAATCCGTTTTGCCCAGCGCGGCAAGCACGGCAAAGAACGGCTCGGCGCAGCGGACTTCGTCGCCGAAAAATTCAAACGCGTGCGGCAGCGCGTTGCAAATCGGAAAACCCAGCGCGCGCAGACGAAACGTATTCAGAAAAATGTTCATCTGGTGGCGCACGCGAACCGCGCTGTCCTGCAAATTGCGGTAATAAAAACCAAGGCCGGGATCGAGAAAGATTTTTTCAACGCCGCTACGCTGCGCGATTTCAATCTGCCGCGAGAAAAACTCGGACAACATTGGGATCGGATCGGCGCTCAAATCGAAATCGCGGACTTCACGGACATTTTTGCCCGCGACGAAGCAGATGATGACGGCGGCGTCGTACGCGGCGACCATTTTGAAAATTTCATTTGAGCCGGCGGTTCCAGTGAGGTTCAAAATGTTCGCTCCGGCTTCGAGTGCCGCGCGCGTGACTTGGGGCGAATAAGTTTCGACCGAAACGAGGATTTTTTGCGCGCGCAATTGTTTGACGACGGGAATCAATTTCAATTTTTGTGCGTCGTCGTCCGCGCGGGCGGCGTGCGCGAGCGTGGATTCCGCGCCCAAGTCAATGATGTCCGCGCCTTGCGCGTGCAAAACTTTTCCGCGCCCAACCGCCGCTTCCGCCGAGAGGCAGACGCTTTCGCGATACCACGAATCGGCGGACAAATTCACGACGCCCATGATTGCGGGCTGCGAGTTGAAATTGAATTTTTTGCCGCCGATGGAAAATTCCTTCACGCGCGCGGACGCGGCGGCGTGATTTTTTTCAAAGAGTTCGGCGAGTTGTTCGATTTTCAACATGAAAAATTATTCGACGGCAAATCCCTGTTCGCGGAAGCGCTGCAACTTGTAGATCAGCGCGCGGCGGCTGATGCCGAGCGCCTTCGCGGTTTCCGTGCGGTTGGAATCATGCTGGCGCAACGCCTGGATGATCGCCTGGCGCTCGACATCTTCGAGTTGCGCGTCCGCCGTGATGATCGGCGCGGACGATTTCGCGGCGTCGCGCAGGCGCGTGGGCAGATGGTCGGGCAAAATCAATTCGCTGCGCGAGAGCAACACGGCGCGTTCCATCGCGTTGCGCAGTTCGCGCACGTTGCCTGGCCAGGGATAATTTTGCAGGCACGCGACGGTCGTTTCCGCGAGCCGCGCATGGCCCTTGGCAAATTCCGCGACGAACAGATTCGCCAGCGGCAAAATGTCCTCGCGCCGTTCGCGCAACGGAATGATGTGCAGTTCCACGACGTTCAGGCGGTAAAACAAATCTTCGCGGAAACGTCCTTGCTTCACTTCGTCCTCGAGATTGCGGTTGCTCGCGGCGAGGATGCGCGCGTCGGTGCGGATTTCGCGGTTGGAACCGACGCGCTGGAAACGTCCGTCTTGCGTGATGCGCAGCAATTTCGACTGGAGCTGCGACGACATTTCCGCAATCTCGTCGAGAAAAATCGTGCCGCCGTTCGCTTCCTCGAAACGGCCGATGCGTTGCGCGCTTGCGCCGGTGAACGCGCCTTTTTCGTGGCCGAACAATTCGCTTTCCAGCAACGTTTCAGGAATCGCGGCGCAATTCACCTTGACCAGCGGGCCGTTGGCGCGCGCGCTCCACGAGTGGATGACATCCACGACCACTTCCTTGCCGGTGCCGCTTTCGCCGGTGATGAGCACGCGTGTCTCGGACGGCGCGATGAGCGACACGTCGTGGAACAGCGATTCCATCAGCGGACTGCGCGCGATGATGTGCGGCGGCAATTGTTTGTCCGCGCGATAACGCAGCGGTGTGGATTTGGAAATTCCCGTGGCCTGCTGGACGGTGACGAGCAGTTCGTCGAGATCAATCGGCTTGGCGAGATAATTGAGCGCGCCATCGCGCATCGCGCCGACGGCTTCGCGGATGTCGGCGTAGGCGGTGACGAGCAGGACGGGCAGCGTGGCATTTTGCTGGCGCACGCGGCGCAGCGTTTCGAGTCCGGTCAGGCCGGGCATCCGCACGTCGGAAATCATCATGTCGAAATTTCCCGACGACAGAATTTCGAGCGCGCGTTCGCCGGAATCGGCCAGCACGGTTTCGAAGCCCTGATTTTTCAGAAACAGATCGAGCAGGCTGCGCTGACCCGGATCGTCGTCAACGATGAGGATGCGCGGCGATTTGGCCGTGTGTTTGCGCGGTTCCGACGCCATGCGGAGAATCTAACCGAGTGCGCCGTTTGCCAAAAGAAATTTTCAGGGGGCAAGCGGGCGAAAAAAGAAAGACGGATTTAGGTGCACACGTTTCACACCAAAATCCTTCCGAGCTTTTATTGCATTTTACGCACCTTGATAATCACAGGATTTTCAAGGCTGCCGCTAGTAATACCATAGTTTCGTTGTGTATCGGGAGAAAGCACATAGCCTTCTTTCTCGGTGGAAAGAATACTTAAATTGCTTCCTTTTCGTTGGTAATTTGAAAACGACCGTCTGTGTCAGATGTTGCCTGGGGGCGAGCGACATTATTATTGAGAATGGTATTCGTCGCCGAGACTATTACAAATGGCTGTTGAATTTCGACTGTTATTTTTACGTCCGGCACGGGATTGCTATTCTGATCAATAACTAATCCATAAAATTCTATAGGTGCGTTGTGTTCTTTGTTGAATTTTTCCCCAACCTTATATCGTCTTTCATCATCTCTTACTATTGGTTCTGAATTAACCGGAAGCGTTGCTGATGATTGTAGGCTGGCGGGTGGTGAAGGAATTGGTAACTGTTTATTGGAAACATTTTGGTTGGCAACATTCGCAACGCTCGTCGGAGTAGTTGAAACTCTGTTAGTAATCTGGACAGTTTCCGGTGTTGGCTCTGAAGTCGCCGCCCGATTCGTAAGTCGAAGATAAAATATCAGCGCTAAAATCACCAATACAAAAATCAAGGTGAAAATGAAAAAATGGTTTTTCAAGGTTGCAAGTTGCGTGAGCCGTTGGGATTAATTGTGTAATTGATTTGAATGGCGCTATGGACATTGTAAATGGAGTCAATCTCAACTTGAACACGTCCATAAATCTGACCATTTCGAGAACGGATAAAAAGCCGTTTATTTATCTGTCCAATCCAATTTGAATCGTTTGAGTCAAATTGCATTTCAATTTTAGGCTCGTAACTAGATTCGGGAGCAAGATACATAAACTCGTCATTTGGATCAGGTTCGGTGAAGCCGCCTTGTATCGCTTGAATCGAAAATGACCATGGGAAGTTGACACGCGGTTTTGCATCGGCTGGCCGCGTGAT
>CAXUBD010000024.1:16401-18399 GCA_964249225.1 uncultured Verrucomicrobiota bacterium
ATTCGCAAGTCTCCTTCTGCTTCGCCTTCTATTTTTTTGCCTGTAATTAAATTCAACGTATAAGTTCTGCCCGAATCAATTCCAAAAACAGGATTTCCACTAATGAGAGTTTCTTTGGTCCCGTTTTTCCACATTTTTATGATTACTGGATTCTCAAAGCTGCCGCTCGAAGGGCCAAAATAACTTGGAGCTTTCGGCGAAAGTTGATAACCATCTCTTTGAATTGAGTCTATCTCAACACCTTCACCTTTTTCGCCTGATATTTCAAATCTTCCATCTTGTCCAGTTTCCTTTTCAAAACGGTGAATGTTGCTATTAAGAGGAATGTCGCCTGAAGGGGTAGGCGTTGAAGCCTGAGTCCGCTGAATTGAGATATTAATTTTTGCTCCAGAAACTGGATTACCATCTTGGTCAACAATCTCTCCGTAAAACTCAATCGGTTGACTATTTTTTTCATTGGCTTGTTGAATCACCTTCAACAGTCTTTCTTGATAACTTGTTGTAATTGGCCTTGAATCCGTTGGTGATGAAGCAATGGGTTGCGAAGCATTTCTACTGGTATTGCTTACAGTAGCCAACGATACATCATTAGTTTGTTGAACCGATTTTTCCAATGGACTTGTTGTCGCCATGCGCTCTGGTCGAAGCAAAAATAAAATCGCTAAAATCGCCAGTGTCACAAGGATCAAGGTTATTAAAAATCTCGGTCTCATATTATCTTAATCCAATTTTTACAAGCACTTCATTCCAAAATTGCGAGCGCTGCGGATTGTCGGAACGAAATTCAGGACCTAATTACCAAGGACTTGATTTTTTCAACACCACCCAATATGTTACGATAGTGACCGAGTAAAAAATTAAAAATATCCTGCGATACAGTGTTCCATTTATCCAAGCGAGAGCGGTGAAAATCAACCAACAGACGGCCAATAAAAGCAAAAGGGGTAAGAGGAAAACGGAATAGACCAATATGTTATGATACGTTGAATTTTTGGTGAGAAATGCCATCGCAATGAAACTTGAAATGACAATAAAAGGAGATGCGCAAAAGGTTGCCAGAATAAAAAATACAAGGTTTTTAATGCCGCGCGGCGATTGTTTTTCAAATTCTTCAGGCATATAAAAATCGCATTTTAATTATCGCAGGATGTGCGAACCGGATGGATTGATGGCGTATGAAAGATTAACCAAGCCAGGAATTTGATTATTAAAAGGAGCGTGTAGCTCAATGTTGATTCGTCCGTATTCCTGCCCGTTTTTGAGCATTACATAAAATCTTCTCGCGCCGATTGAACCACGCTGCCCGCCTTTGATTTGTTGCTGTAATTGAAAGGATGGCACATAACCATCTGCGGGGGCGGAATACATGGACGCATTCAAATCAGTTTCTTCTAAAAGGCCCCCATTGATCACCTCTATTCCGGCAGACCAATCGTAAAGTTGACCACGAGTGACTTGGTCTGTATAGGTAACCCACACCTTCAAATCGCCGTCGCCGGACTCTAAAATCGTGTCTTTCGTTAAGTTTATGAAATACGCTCTACCGTCTGGCACAATCTTGAAATTTTTTCCACCAGTAATTAATTGCTCATGGATGTTTGTGCTCCACATTTTGAAAATCACAGGATTTTCTAAACTGCCGCTTGAAGAACCAAAAGTATGCGCGCCGGGCTCGACCTCATAACCTGATTTTTGGATAGAATCTATATCTACATGCTCCCCTTTTTCATTTTGTATTCCAAAACACCCTCGCGCATCTGTTGTCTTTTCAAGGCGAACTATCCCGTTACTAATTATAAATTCAGTCGGCGATAGCATATATGTCCGTTGAATAGATACATTCACTTGAACTTCAGACAATGGATTTCCATCTTGGTCAATCACTTGCCCATAGAATTCAACAGGAATACCCTCTTTGAATTTTTGAAATAGTTCCGGCATCTTTTCTCGGTTGTTGTTCTCGGCGTTTTGACTGATTGCTGATGGGATAGTTGAGAC
>CAXUBD010000025.1:0-2966 GCA_964249225.1 uncultured Verrucomicrobiota bacterium
CCACCACTGCTTCCACCGCCGCCGCCGCCGCCACTACTGCCCCCGCTGCTGCTGCTTGCAGAACCGAAACTCTCGCCGCTGACACTTTCCAGACCTGAATAAAACGTGTTCGGATCCACTCTGAACGTCCTCATAAATAACGGAGGTGATTCCGGCCCTTTGGCGGAAAAAACAATTGCATAGTCTTGAACGGAATATTTTATCGGATGATCCGCCACCAGAACGATGGCATCCAACAAATCAGCCAGGCGCACGTCGGTAAGTGTGAGTTTGACGAGAACGCTGCTGACATCCACCGACTCGCCACCGCCGGTGCCGGTGCCCGACACAGGCGCAGCCGGCAAACCAGTCGCCAAATCCACGGGCTGCGGACCGCCGACACCGGGAACGGTTGAAGCCACGGCTGAACCCGAAGCGTCGGCATTTGGATTGATGAGAAAGTTGATGCCTTTTCGCTCCGGATCGCGGCTTTTGACTTTTTCCTGCAAATCTCGAATGACTTCGCTCAACGGCACGGCTGGTTCATAAGAGACGCTGTCGAGTCGGATGCGATCGAGCTTGCTAACAATGGCCTGGCGGCCCGGACCGGTATAAATAATGTTGGTTGTGGCGTAAGGATTTGACACTTGGGGCACATTTTTGCTGGTTGGCAGCACCCATTGTTTTTCCACGTTTGCCATGCGGGTTTGCGTGTCAACCGTATGCTGCATGGACTCACGGCTGTAGCGGGCTTGTTTGATCAAATTTAAATAATAATAGGCGCCGGTGTTGTCGGGATCCAATTTTTGCGCTTCCGAAAGTTTGGCTTCCGCCTGCTCCAGCTTGCCCATCTCGTAAAACAGCTTGCCATCCTGCACCAAGGTTCCGGCCTGCGTCTTTTGACTGATCACCGCCGGTATTTGCTCAACCGTCGCGGCATCCGGCACCCGGCCTTTCATGGCCTCGAGCATCTGATAATTTTGTTTCTTGAAAGCCAGGGCGACCGAGTTTTGTGGATCCACTTTCAAGACCTGATTGATTTGCGCGTCGGCTTCCCGCAGATTTCCCTGACTTTGCGACTGGCGGGCGAGTGTCAACCAAGTGGAATCCAGACCGGAAACTGTCTCCGCCGTTTCGGGGTCAATGCCGGAACCAATTTGCTTCACCAGTTCATAAGCATCCAGATAGTCCTTGGCCGCCGCCGGCAAATCTCCACGCGCAGCGGTCGCCTTGGCTTCGACTAATTTTTGCCGCAAGACGATGGTGTTGGCCTGTCGCAACACGGCTTCGTTGATGGCCGAGTCGGTCGCGCTGACTTGCGCCGATGATGCGGCGACGGCGGCCAGCAGAAAAATAAAACTTAGCGAGAAGGAGACTGCTTTTGTCATGGTATGTTCAGGTTCATCTAGGATCAACGCTTGTAAATTGGAAGTTAGTCAGGGCGTGTATGGCAAAGTAGTTCTTTTCTGGTTCGATTGGGCGGACAGTATAACTGCGTTGGCATCAATTGCAACGACATAATAATCGTCACCGCCAAAAGATATCATTGCACCCACGCGCCGCGCGTTGAAATTTTTCCTTTCCGGATCATATTTTAAATCCGCCATGTAGCCGTCCACGCGTTGAAATGGTTTGTCTTTCGACACCGTCACCGTTTCACCTGAATCTGTCAATTTTAAAACCAGTTGATCCGGATTTTCCGGCGCGCCCTTGACTTCCAGCAGCGTGAACAAATCTTTCTTCCGGTCGTCCGCCGAGACGTAACGCTGCTGCTTGCGGCGCAACGCCGGAGTGCTCGCCGCCTGATGTTCCACGCCGATGCCGTAGCGCGCACCCAAATCATTGGTCGCGACGGAATCCAGACTCAGGTTATAAAAAAGAGGTGTGATCTTGGTAACGGCGGCGGCCCCGATGCCCACTTCATTGCCGTTTTTGATGGGGATCAGCCGGCCATCCGGCGTCTTTTGCCATTCAATCGGATTGAACAATTTGTTTGTCGTGTCGAAATCCAACCGGTAAGGCGATTGAAATCGGAGCAGCGCACCGTCTTCATTCGTCAGGTCAAGGTCCGGCAATGGCTTGACGGGTCCATTGATGACTTGGCTCGACATGTCTTCCTGCTTCTGCTTGTCGGCGGCGATGATGAATGGCAGGAACACCAGCGCGCCCACCAGCCCGAAAAGCACGACGCTTAACAGAATTTTTTCGTAATGTTTTTTGACGAAATCCATGGTCAGTTTTTCGGCAATAATTTCACCAGTTCGACTTTCAGCGTCACGCGCAACAATTGCTCGTTTAACACGGTCTGCAATCCGCCCTTGCCCGGCGCCGCAGACATCATCGGCGGTGGCATTCCCATTGGCGGCGGCGTGTTTCCTTCACCGCCACTGCCGCCCGGCGCGGCACCTGCGGGTTGGACATTGATGCCTTTGACAACAAAACAATTGGGTGACGACGCGAAGCCCGCCAGCACTTTTGCGATTTCCGGACTGAACGCGCGGAACACCACGGTGTAAGGCGTGACCACCGCCAGCCCATTCGTCACTGACTGATCGTCAATGTAATCACCTTGCGAGCCGCCCGTGTCATCTTCCGACATCCGAATGCGCTGAAGGTCGTCCAGCGCGTTGACGCGCGCGGCATAAAGAATTTCAGAAATCGTCTTCACCTCGCCCAGTTGCGTCGGCAACACATCCAGACTGCCCGGCGCAAATTTCACCAGCGGGAATTCGGCGGCGAACGAGAAATTGTATTGGGGCGGCAGCAGTACGTTGGCCGCATCCGCCTCGTGTTGCAACTGGCTGATGGTCCGGCGCAACGCATCGCCAAACAACGCGGCGGAAACCGCACCGCTGGCCGGAGCGGGGATCGGCGCGATCGGCTGAAAATGTTTTCGGGCCTGATTGATCCATTCACGGATCTGATTTTCCTGATCGCGCGCCGCCTCGGTGTTATTGATTTTCGTGTTGCCCGGCGAAGGTTTCTGG
>CAXUBD010000025.1:2976-7229 GCA_964249225.1 uncultured Verrucomicrobiota bacterium
GCCGTAAATCTCGTTCAACTTGTCAAACGCTGCCGAATTGCGCGACCAGCCTTGGTAACCATAAAAGCCCGCCGCGCCGAGCAATCCCAAGGCCAGGACGCCGGCAATCACAAAAAACAAGTTTCGCTTGATCCAGCCCATATTATAATTTCAAAGGATTGAACAAGGTAACAGTGAGACCAAACGTGAACGTGCCGTTGGCATCCACCGGCGAGGTCTGCCCGGATAGTTGGGTGGTCTTTGGATCAAAGATCGGACACGCCTTCAATTGGTTCTCAACCGCATAAGCGATTTCACCGTTCGCCGCTGAGTCCACGCCGGTTAAATCCACCGCGCGACAGAGCAATGTGATGTTGGCACTTTGATCGGAAGCACCGCCCGGCGTCGAACTGTCCTGGGAATTGGCCGCGTTTTGTCCGCCGGGATTGCCCAGTCCCGCCAGCGTGGTCATCTGCTCAATCCAGATGCCCGCTTCCACGCCCGACTTTTGCGCGGACAGTTTTTTCTTCACATCGTCTTCGGAATTGATCAGCGCGCCGCGCAATTGCCCCAGCACATCGCCCCAGTAAAACCGGTCGTCCATCCAGGCGGCGATTTGATCCGCTTCCTTTTTGGCCGCCGTGAACTTGCCGTAGGCGCGTTTGAATTGTTCGGACTTGGCCGTCAACTGCGCGACCTTCGGCCCCAAATCGTCAATTTCCTTCTGCTTGGATTCCGCCAGTTTCTGAAATAAAAATCCGACCGCGAAAAGCACCAGCACCAGGCTGAACACCGTGAACATAAAATACGGTTTCTTCTGGTTGAACGCCTGCCAGCGCAACGTGCTCTCCGGCATCAAATTCATTTCCACCGGACAATTCGCCAGATTCCGCAAACCGAGGCCGACGACTTCGCCGAGCGAATGCGCCACACGCGCCAGCTCTTCCAAGCTCACCGCCGGGTCAATCTGCACATTTCGGAACGGATTAAAATATTCCACCGGCACATTTAATTTTTCCGCAAAAAATTGCGCCGTGTAAGGCATGATGCTCGCGCCGCCGGACAAAAATAATCTTTGCGGCGCCGAGCCGCCCTGCTGCCCGCGATAAAACTGCATCGTCTGGTTGACCTGGATGTGCAGCTTGGTCATGAACTGACGCGCAATCTTGGAGATGGCCGCTTGATTCGGATTTTCCGGCTCCTCATATGCGCCGCCCAGACTCACGAAGCCCTCGGCGATTTTTATTTTTTCCGCCTCGTCAAACTTCAGCTTCGCCTCATTCGCGAAATCCTGTGTGATGGCGTTCGCGCCTAAATTAATGCTGCGCGAAAAAACTTTTCCTTTCTCGAAGAACAAAAGATTGCTCGTCTTGGCACCGATGTCCAAAAGCATCGTGCAATCTTCCAGATCGCCGTAATTAAATTTGAAGGCGTTGCACAGCGCCGCCGGCGAGGCGTCGCACAAATTCAACCGCAATTTCGCCTGCTCGGAGACGCGGAACAGACCTTCGACCACATCGGACTTGACCGCCACCAGCAACACTTCGAGTTCGCCGCCCGCCGCCGAACCCATGATCTGATAATCCCACACGACCTCGGAAAGCGGGAACGGCACGTTTTGCTGCGCCTCGTATTGGATGATCTGCGTCACCTTCGCCGCGTCCACCGGCGGCAGTTTGACGAATTTGGAAAAGACGTGAAAACCCGGCGCGCAGACGTTGACGTTTTTGGACTTGATGTTTTTTTCGGTCAACGTCTCCTGCAATGCCTTGAGGATGGTCGCTTCGCGGGAAGATTCCTGCGAGCCTTCGAGGCCGAGCGACTTGATGGAAAAATTCTTGAGCCGCAAACCACCGGCCTCATTGATTTCAAACTCCGCGAGCTTGAGGCTGCCCGCGCCGAAATCAACCGCCAGAAATGATTTTTTGTTCAGCATTTGCTGTTTGCGTAAATCGCCGCCCGCAAACCAATTAAATTTTCGGTTACGTTCGTGGCAACCCTAGCTGATTACGGTAAAAATTTCGGGCGGTCAAATATAAATCGTAAAAAAAGCAAAAAAAGTTGCGGCGACGCCTTCAATAAAACATTGCATCCGGTGTCCGGCTTTGGCTTCATCCTGCCGTGCCGGAACCATCGCCCACACCAGCGCGCCCGACGAACCGCCACCGCTTGGAAATTTTTTATTCAGGCCGCGTGCAAGGCGTTGGCTTCCGTTACACCGCCAAAACCGTCGCCGCCGGATTTGAAATCACCGGCATTGTGCGTAACTTGGAGGATGGCCGCGTCGAACTGATCGCCGAAGGGCTGCGCGCAGAACTCGAATCGTTTCGCCAGGCGGTCCGCGCCGCCGGCCTCGCGGGTTTCATCCGCGACGACCAAGTCGAATGGCGCGGCGCACAAAATGAATTTACGGGATTTGCGGTTGTCCGCTAAAAATGAAATACGCCATCATCGCAGACATTCACGGCAACTTGGACGCGTTCCAGGTCGTGCTCGAAGACGCCCGCGCTCAAAACGTCACCCACTACGTCTGCCTCGGCGATGTCGTCGGCTACAACGCCAACCCCAAGGAATGTCTCAAAATCGTCCGCGACATGAACATGCCTTGTGTCAAAGGCAATCACGACGAATATTGTTCCTCCGAGGACGCGCTCGAAGGTTTCAATCCCCACGCCGCCGACGCCGTCCATTGGACGCGCAACCAGCTCGACGCCGAAGAAAAACTCTGGCTGCGCGAACTCAAATACACCCGCATGGCCGCGAACTTCACCATGGTCCACGCCACGCTCGACGCGCCGCAACGCTGGGGCTACGTTTTCGACAAACTCGCCGCCGCCGCCAGTTTTCCGTATCAAAACACGCAGATGTGTTTCTTCGGCCACACCCACGTGCCTGTCGCCTTCATGCGCGACACCGCCGTGCGCGGCGGGACTTATTCCAAATTCAAAGTTGACCCGAGCAAAAAATATTTCATCAACGTCGGCGCCGTCGGCCAGCCCCGCGACAACAACCCCAAATCCGCCTACGTCATTTACGACATGGACGCCGGCACGATTGAACTCCGCCGCCTCGACTACGACATCGCCGCCGCGCAGAAAAAAATCATTGATGCCGGCCTGCCCGAACGCCTCGCCGAACGGCTGGCCTACGGAAGATAAAATCTTTTCTCCGCCACAGATGAACCCAGATTTTCACAGATAATCTTCGTCTGCGAAACAATTGAGTTTGCCTCTGTGTTTATCTGTGTCCATCTGTGGCTAAATTGAAAATTCTCATTCTTAAACCCAGTTCGCTTGGCGACGTGATTCAAGCGCTGCCCGTCCTGCGTTTGTTGAAACTGCATTCCCCCGCGAGCGAAATTTTCTGGTGGCTTGATTCCGCGCTCGCGCCATTGCTCGCAGACGATCCCGACCTCGCCGGCGTCGTCCGCTTCGAACGCAAACGCTGGGGCAAAATCCAAAACTGGCCGGAAATGTTCCGCAGCATCCGCTGGCTGCGCGCGCAAAAGTTCGATCTCGTCATTGATCTGCAATGCCTCGCGCGCAGCGGCGCGTTCGCGTGGCTCGCGCGCGGAAAATTTCTCATCGGCCTCGACGAAGTCCGCGAAGGCGCGCGCGGTTTTTACGACCTCTCCGTGCCGCGCAAAAATTTTCACACGCATGCCGTGGATTGGTATTTGTCGGTGCTGCCGCCGCTCGGCGTGCCCGTTCACAAAGATTTTAATTGGCTGCCCGAACGTCCGGAAATTTCCGCCGCCGTAAAATTAAAATGGAAAACTGACGGCGCAAAATGGATCGCGCTCCAGCCCGGCGCGCGTTGGGAAAACAAACGCTGGCCGGTGAATTATTTTTCCGGACTCGTCCGCCTGTTCGCCCAAAAATTTCCCGGCGCGCGCTTCGTCATTCTCGGAAGTCGTGAAGACAAACCGCTCGGCGAAATTATTCTTCGCGCCGAACCGGCGCGCTGCCTGAATCTATGCGGCGAAACTTCGTTGCCCGAAATGATCGAGTGGATTCGCCTCGGCGATTTGATGATCACGAACGACACCGGCCCGATGCACGCCGCCGCCGCGCTCGGCAAACCGCTCGTCGCGCTCTTCGGCCCGACCGAGCCGCGCCGCACCGGGCCTTACGGCCAGCTTGAAAATGTTTTGCGCATCAAACTCCCCTGCTCGCCCTGCATGAAATCTTTTTGCACCTGGAAAAATCCAAACGAATGTCTGACCGCCATTTCGGCAGTGACAGTTTTCGAGCGCGCTCAAAAACAATTGAATC
>CAXUBD010000025.1:7239-18060 GCA_964249225.1 uncultured Verrucomicrobiota bacterium
CAACTTGTTTCGCGTCCCTGAAAATTCCGGCTTGCCCGCGAACCCTACGCCGATTTGGAGATTTGTTTTTTCACCCAAGCCTTCGCCTGACGCGGCGTTTTCAATTCGTCCTGCAATTGCTGCTCGCGGATTTCATGCAGCAATTTTCCCAGCGCGGGACCGGGTTGGATTCCAAGTCCGATCAAATCTTTTCCCGTCAGCAACGGCGGACGGATCGCCGGCTGTTTTTTTAATTCTTCCGCCTGCTCCACTAAAAAATTGTAAAGCTCCAGATCGCCGCTGGAGCCGAGGCAATCGAGCCGGTGCAATTCCAATTCCAGTGGAAACGTCTCGCGCAACAACAACCGCCGCAAAGTGGATTTCCGCATCTGCTTCACGTCCTTGAACTGCATGTGATGCAGAACGCACGCGACAATTTCGTCAATTTGCTTTTTCGGAAAACGCAGCCGGTTCAAAATCGCCCGCGCAATTTCCGCGCCGATCTTTTCGTGGCCGTAGAAATGAATCGCGCCGGTCTTCAAATCTTTTTCCGCCGTCACAGGTTTTGCGATGTCGTGCAGCAAAACCGTCCACGGCAAAAGTTCATTGGCGTCCGGCGGCAATTTTTCCAGCATCAATCGAATGTGATTGAACACGCTGCCTTCAGGATGAAAGTCCGGCGACTGCTCGCAGGAAATTGTTGCGACCAATTCGGGCAAAACGAATGGGAGCAATCCGCTCTCGCGCAATAAATCCAATCCATGCGCGGCGTGCGGCGATGAAAATAATTTCAGCAGCTCATCACGAATCCTTTCCGCGCTGATGAGTTTTATTTTCGGCGCAAGTTTTTTCACGGCGGCAAACGTTTTCGGCTCGATCTCAAAATCCAGTTGCGCGGCGAAACGGACGGCGCGCAGCAGGCGCAAATGATCTTCGCCAAAACGTTCTTCCGGTTTGCCAATCGTGCGGATGATTTTCGCGCGCAAATCTTTTTCGCCGCCGACCCAGTCGTGGATTTTTTTTGTGAGCGGATCGTAGAAAAGCCCGTTCACCGTGAAATCGCGGCGCGACGCGTCGGCCTCGGCGCTGGCGAAGATGATTTTTTCCGGGCGGCGGCCATCCTGGTAATCCGCCTCGGCGCGGAAGGTGGCGACCTGGAATTGATGTCCGCCTTCGACGACAATCATCACGCCGAATTTGCGTCCGACGGCAACGGTGCGTTTGAAAAGTTTCTCGACTTGTGCCGGCTTCGCGTCGGTGGCGATGTCGAAATCGTCCGGCTCGCGTCCGAGCAAAAAATCGCGCACGCAGCCGCCGACCCAGAACGCGGCGAAGCCCGCTTGCTGCAAGCATTCGACAATTTCTTTCGCGACTGCCTCTGGCGGATTGGCTGGCATTTACGATTTACGATATACGATTTACGCGCCGGTTTGCCAGCAGACTCGTCAATCGCATATCGTAAATCGCAAATTTATTCGTTTCCCCAAATCAATTTCAGATGCGCGATGCCGCTTTTGACGGCTTCGACGGGCAGCGACGGGCTTAATTCAAAAACCTTGATGTGCGCCGGCTTCACGAACGGCTTGAGCGCGGCGAAATCTATCATGCCGGTGCCGGGCGCGCAGTGGTCGCGCGCGGGAAATTGCACGTCGTGGATGTGAAATCCGGCGAGGCGCGCGGCGAGCGAGCCGAGGTGCGTGGCGTGGTGGATGAAGCCGAGATTGTCCTTGATCTGCGCGTGGCCGGTGTCGTGCCAATAGACGACGTTCGGGCTGTCAAAGTCGCGGAAGAAATTTTCAAAGTCGCTTTCCACCGGAATTTCCTCGAGCGCCTCGCGATTTTCGCAGCCAAGTTTCAGGTTGCGTTTTTCGGCTTCCGGCAAAATTTTGCGGAGCGTTTCGTAGACGCGCGCGACAGACGGGTTTTTTTTAGCGTCGCGGATTTTTAAAACTTCGGCGCGGAGTTTCTGATATTTGATCGAATTTTTTTCGCCGCGTTCGAGCATCTCCTCCATTTTGCCGGTGTAATCCTTCAAGTTCATGCTGCCGAGGTGCAGCACGACGAGCGGCGCGCGGACGCGCACGGCGAAATCCAACGTCTTGAGCGTGTGCTTGAGGACGAGTTCGTGTTCGCGCGGGCGTTCGTCGGAAAATTCGTAAAGATTCGGCGACGCTTTGTCCACGCCCATCGGCAGCGGGCAGAAATTGTGCAGGCTGGAGATTTTGATTTCGCCGGCGTCCACGGCTTCGAGGATGCCGGGCACGAGCGAGATGCGGATGCCGTGGCTTAACTCGGCGTATTCAAAGCCGAGGTCGCGGATTTCGCGCAGCATCGCGCGGCCGTCGGTGTGACGGTGAGAATTCCAGCAGGTTGAGAAGGAATACATTTTGCGTCAGTTCTTGATCTTAATCGTCATCGCAATCTTAATCCATTCGTTACGAATGATTAGGATTGCGATTAAGATTAGGGCAAAACAAAAACCGGATGCGATATAATTATCACATCCGGTTTGATTGCGATTCAAAAATCACAAGTCCGCGTAACGCGCGGTCAGCATGGCGGAGAAACGCGCCACTTTTTGCTTGCGGCGGCGTTTTTCGCTGGGCTTTTCAAACGTGCGATGGCTGCGGACGATTTTCAACGTGCCTTCGCGATCGACTTTTTTCTTAAGCCGGCGCAATGCGCGTTCCACGGGTTCGCCTTTTTTTAATTTAATTTCGGTCAAAGGAACTCACTTCCTTTCGGGTTGCGAGACAGATCCGCACGCGCGGCTGCTCGCAGAATAAATGAACGCAGAGCATACTTTTTTCGCGGCTCATGTCAACGGGCAAAAGCGCCTGTTGCAATTGATTAAAACCCTGCTATGCTCACAAAACTTTAAGACAAGGAAATTAGTAAAAATGAAAATAGCAACGCGAACGCCGACCGACCCCAAATTAAAACTTCAAATCGAAGAATTGATCAAATTCAAAGGCGGCGGCCACAACGAAGACGAAGTCGCCGACATCATCGAGAACGCGCTCAAGCTGCTGACCGACGTGAAAGACACCGGCGACGTGCGCGTCATTCAAACCTCGCTGCGCGAATTGCGTTACGCGTTCCGCCTTTTCGCGCCGTATGCGGACAAGCGCAAAGTCACCATCTTCGGCTCGGCGCGGACGAAACCGGACAAGCTGGAATATCAGCAGGCGCTCGACTTCGGGAAAAAAATCGTGCAGGCCGGTTTCATGGTCATCACGGGCGCGGGTCCGGGCATCATGCACGCCGGACACGAAGGCGCGGGATCGGAAAACAGTTTCGGCGTCAACATCCGCCTGCCGTGGGAACAAGGCGCGAATCCGATCATCGCCGAGGATAAAAAACTTATCACGTTCAAATACTTTTTCACGCGCAAATTGATTTTCATCCGCCACTCGGACGCGATTGTTTTGTTTCCCGGCGGTTTCGGAACGCTCGACGAAGGTTACGAAGCCATCACGCTCATGCAGACCGGCAAGTCGCAACTCATGCCGCTCGTGCTCGTGGACCGGCCCGGCGGCGCGTATTGGAAAACGTGGGACAAAAACATCCGCGAACAATTGCTGCGCGACCGATTGATCTCGGCGGAAGATTTGACGCTGTATCAAATCACCGACAGCACCGACGAAGCCGTGAAAATCATTTTGCGCTTCTACCGGAACTTTCATTCCACGCGCTTCGTGAAAGATTTGTTCATCATCCGGCTAAAAAATGCGCCGTCTGAATCCGCGCTTGCCGCGCTGAACGAAGATTTTGCCAGCATCATCACCGAGGGCAAAATCAAAACCATCAAACCCACGCCGGAAGAAGTCGAGGACAACGACAACTTGGAACTCGCGCGCATCGGCTTCAATTTCAACAAGCGCGATTACGGCCGGCTGAGGCAGATGATTGACGTTTTGAATGCGTTTTGAACGCGCGACACTCGACACTTCACGCGCTGCCGATTAACTTTTCGAAATGAATTTTCTCGTCACCGGCGGCGCGGGTTTCATCGGCTCGCACGTTTGCGAACGGCTCTTGCGCGATGGCCACAGCGTCTGGGCGTTCGATGACTTGAATCCTTTTTACGACCCGCAATTCAAACGCGCCAACCTCCGCGACATCCAGTCGCTCGCCCGGCCATTTGAATTTTTTCACGGCGACATCACGGACACCGTCGCGCTCGACGAAATTTTTTCCTGCGTCAAATTCGACCAGGTCATCCATCTCGCGGCGCGTGCGGGCGTGCGGCCGAGCCTCGAACAGCCCGCGCTTTACCAGCGCGTTAATGTCGAAGGCACGGTCAACGTCCTCGAAGCCGCGCGAAAAAACGGCGTGAAAAAAATCATCATTGCGTCGTCATCGTCGGTCTATGGCGTGAATTCAAAAATTCCCTTTTCGGAAAGCGACCCGATTTTTTCCGCCATCTCGCCTTACGCCGCGAGCAAGCTCGCGTGCGAAGCGCTCGGCCACGTTTATCATCACGTTCACAAAATGGACGTGGCCATGCTGCGTTTTTTTACCGTCTACGGCCCGCGCCAGCGGCCCGACCTGGCGATCCGGAAATTCGCGACGCTGATCGCCGCCGGCAAACCGATCCCCGTTTTCGGCGACGGCTCGACCGCGCGCGATTACACGTTTGTTTCAGACACGGTGGATGGCGTCATCGCGGCGACCAAAAAAGAATTCGGTTTTGAAATTTTCAATCTCGGTGAATCGGAGACGGTGAAATTATCCGAGCTGATTTTGCACATTGAAAATGCGCTCGGCAAAAAAGCCGTCATCGAACGCCAGCCGTTCCAGCCCGGCGACGTGCCGGTGACGTTCGCGGACCTCTCCAAGGCTCGCGCAAAACTCGGTTACGACCCGAAAATCAAAATCGCGCAAGGCATCAAATTGTTTGCGGAATGGTTCAAGAAAAGCCACAGTTAGAAGTTCAAATGGAAGCCGCCAAGCCTTTCAAACGCCCGTCGCTGGCCGAAGCCCTCGACGCCTGGAAAAAATCGCTGGCCGAAAATGGTTTCGCCACCGACATCGTCTGGCTGTTCCAGGAAAATCTGTGCCTCGAAAAATCCCGCACCGAGCCGGGTGGTTTTCGTTTCGGCTTCCAGATGAAATTCACCCCGCCGCCGGAAGACGCGCTGGAAATCGCGTATGATCATTTTTGCCAGACGGACGCGCGCATCGTTTTTTACCGGCTCGGCGCGTGCCCGGGCAAATCCGTCTGCATCTTGCTGTGTGACGAATGGTTTGAAAACAAGCGCGAGGCCGATGCTTTTACGCGACGCGACGATTGGCGCATCTCGTTTCATCCCGGCGAGGGCGACCATATCGAGGAAGTCACGGACTTGAGCCGCTGGCTGAACCGCGCGAAACGCAGCCGCGCGTTCCACGAAATGGATTTCTGCATGGCGCTGGCGACGATTGACGAGATCAAGATTTACGGCCGCCCGCTGATGCACTACGAGCGCTTTGCCGAAACGCTGATCAACCGGCTGCGGCGGATTCTCGGCCACGCCGGCTGATTTTATTTTTTGGCGGGCGCGTTGGCTTTATTTTCCTTTTTGAACGCCGAGCGCAGCAACCAGTGGCGTTTCAATCCCTGCACAAAATCATCCGTGTCGGCGATCGTCTTGGAAATGCCGCCGAGCAAATTCGTGTCCGCCTGCACCTGCGCGTTCAGATTGCTCGTGATGCCGGCGAGATGATCCAGCGTCTCGGCGAAACTGGCGGCGAGGCCGTTCAAATTCGTGTCGGTGTTGACCAGCAGCGAATTCACATTCGTCAACGCGCCTTGCAACTGGCCGTTGCCGTTCGTGCCGAGCGCCCAGTTCATGACGCCGCCCGGCTCGCGCAATTGCGCGCTGATGACTGCGAAATTTGTGACAAGCGGCTGCGCGGTCACAATGGTCGTGTTCAGGTTTGACGTGGCGTTCGCCGCGTTGTCCAGCACGGCGGAAAGTTTGTTCGTCAGCGAAAGAATTTCCGGCAACGCCGATTGCACTTGCGAAACCATCGCCTGCAACTGATCCGAAATCGGCGGCGCTTCCACGGCGCGCAGCCAGGCGGTGTCGTCACCCGGCTTGAAAATTTTGTAATGATGCACACGACCGTCCCACGAGGCCACGATTCGATTACGGTCCGGCGCATTGCCGTCGAAAATGTAAACCGAATTGGATTCCAGCACCGCCGTCGCGAGCAACGGCGCATTGGTTTCATTGAAAACAAATTCGAGATGATTGTAGGCTTGGAAAAGCAGGTTGGAATTTCCGTCGAAAATATCTTGCGCCAGTTGCCAATGATCAGGCGCGGCGGCCATTAGACTTTTCGCCTCGTCCAGCGTGTGGATGGAAACCGGCTGTGTCACGACCAGCGCATATCCGTTGGTTGCGCGCGTGACTTCAAGCTGGCGCTGGTTGAGAAACCCGGCGGCGTTCACTTTCACATATGAACCGCCGGTCCAGAGATAGCGGAAATACGGTTCCATGATTTCAAAACGCACTTTGACATTGTTTTTTTCGTAAGGCTTCTGCGGTTCGACGCTCGTGATATTTCCGACTGCAAAACCCATCAGATAAACCGGGTCGCCCACGCTCAAACCGGCGGAACTTTGAACAAACGTAAAAAACGGCGCCTTGATCTTGAACCATCCCTTCCGCTCCGCCGTGTGATAAATGTAATAACCAAAACCGGAAATCAACAACGCCGTCGCCACGAACACGAACCAGCCGACGGCGCGTTCCATCCGGCTCAAACGCGTGCGCAGTTGCGGGGTCAAATCTTGCAGGGCCATAAATTATTTCAAGGTTGTCGTTTCAAGCTGGACGGCCAGCAGTTCTTTCACAATCGGGTCGCTGGAAATTTCCACTTCATCCCAGCCGCCGAGCGGAATGAATTTTTTATCGCGCAGCAAGGCGAATTTCCGCCGCCCGTTTTTCCACGGACGCAAATCATCCGCCGTCGCGATGATCGTCAGCGGACGGCCGCCAAACCATTCGTGCCCGCGCCAAAGTTGATCCAGAAAACGCAGCGACCATTGCAGATGCCGCGCGTTAAGACCAGCCTGCGGATTGTCCAGCAAAAGAATTTCCGGCTGCAAAACCAGCGCGCGTGCCAGCGCCGCGCGCTGCCGCCAGTTCACCGCGACGTTCGCGGGCGTCACGTCGGCCAACGGCGCGAGTTCCATCAATTCCAAAAGCGATTGCGTTTCACGCGCCGCTTCCGCCGCCGTAAAATTTTTTTTGTAACGCAATGGCAGCGCGACGTTTTCGGCAATCGTGAGTTGATTAAAAAGTTGTCCGCCTTGAAAAACAAATCCGACGCGCAAACGCTCGGCCAGTTCCGCTTCGCCGAAATTTTTTGTGTCGCGGCCAAAAAGTTTGTAGCTGCCGCCCGCCGCCGGCATCAATCCGGCGGCCAGCATCAGCAAATCGCTTTTGCCGGAATGTTCCTGGCCGGCAACGACCCAAAACTCGCCCGGCGCGACCGACCAGTTCACGTCTTCAATGACAATGAACGACGCGTCCCGCATCGCGGCGATGTTGACGCCGCGCATTTCGATGGCGAAGGAATTAAAATTATTTTCGCTCATGTCACGAGGTAAAGCACGATGAACAGCGCGTCAATCAGCACGCACACGAAAACGCCTTGCGTGACCGCGCGCACGGCCACGCGCGAGACGTCGTCAAGCCGCAGCGGTTGCGCGAGACCATGATAACACGTCACGACCGCGATGAAAAATCCGAACGCAATTGTCTTCAGCGCGAGCAGCGCAAAATCCAGCCAGCCGAGCGACTCGACGATCTGTTTGAAATAATCGCCCGGCGTCAGCGGCACGTCCTGCAAAAACGCGAACAGATAGCCGCTCGCCAGCGCGCCGATGATCAAATAAACCGTCAGCGAAAAAATCCCCAGCGCCATGCCGATCACGCGTGGCACGATGAGATAATGCACCGGATCAATTCCGAGGGCTTCGAGCGCCTCGACTTCGCCCAGCGCGCGCGCCGTGCCGAGTTCGATTACGTGCGCCGTGCCGACGCGCGCGAGCACCAGAAAGGCCGCGAGCAGCGGACCGAGTTCGCGCACGACGACGATGACCATCGTCGAGCCGAGATAACTCATCGCACCGACTTTGGCCAGGGCGGAAACGGTCTGGCCGATGACGAGAAATCCCAGCGCGAGCGCCACGAAAAAAAACATCGGCAACAGCGCCACGCCCGAGCGCGCGAGTTCCTGCCGGATGCGCGGGCGGATGACATTTTTCGCCACGCCGTTTTTTTTCAGGATCACGCCGAGCGTGATCAACGCAAACGCGCCCAGGCCCTGCACGGTCAGCAAAAAAACAAAAAGTTTCCGCCCCAGATAATCGGTGTAAGACCGGGGCAATGGCGCACGCCGGAAGACCTGCGTCTTTTCAAATTCAAACACTTTGGCCAGATTCTCGCGCACACCGTAGTGTAGGGCATATCCACGGCCGGTCAAAAAAAGTTTCTCCACCCGCGTGTCACATCTTAAGACGAACTGTTCCAAAGTGGGTCGCTCAAGCCGGTTTTCCACTTGCAAACAGCGTCGTAAAATGGCGCGCGGCCTGCTTGATATCCTGCATGAGTAAAATTGCATTTACCGTGGACAAGAAAAGTGGACGCATCAATCCGATGCTTATGACGGCCGGTCGTGCCGGGAAAACCCCGCTGACCCTGCTTGATCGGGCGGTCATCGCCGCTGTTCTCCTTGTCGTGGCGGAATTGATTTATCTGGTAGTGCCTTAAATGAACGTGCAACTGGTCCGCCGTCAGAACGGCAACCGGATTTGCGCCCCCCCCGGCGTGAAAAATCCCGGCCGCAACCGCACAAAAAACTGTCCTTCCACGGGGTCGTCGCGGCACAATTCCCGCAATGACGCCAGCCGCCAGAAAACGCCACGCGCAACTTGCCGACGAAATCCGCGCGCACGACCACGCCTATTACGTCGAGGCCAAGCCGAAAATTTCCGACCGCGATTACGACCGGCTGTATCACGAACTGCTTGAACTTGAAAAAGAATTTCCTGAACTCGCCGCGCCCGATTCGCCGAGCCAGCGCGTCGGCGGTGCGCCGTTGAGCGAATTCAAATCCGTCCGGCATTCCGTGCCGATGTTGAGCCTCGACAACACCTATTCCGAGGAAGAAATCCGCGATTTCGTCAAACGTCTGGAAAAACTTTTGCCCGGCGAGAAATTGGATTGGATCGTCGAGCCGAAAGTGGACGGCGTCGCGATCAGTTTGCGTTACGAAAACGGCGTGCTCGTCACCGGCGCGACGCGCGGCAACGGCGCGGAAGGCGACGATGTGACTGCAAATCTGAAAACCATCCGCAGCGTGCCGTTGAAACTGAATCTTGTAGCCGCGCTTGTAAAAGCGCGGAAACCCGACGATTTATTTGCCGCGCCGGACCGCGCTTTCACAAGCGCGGCTACGCTTGAAGTTCGCGGCGAAGTGTTCATGCCGGTCGCCGGATTTGAAAAACTGAACGCCGAGCGCAAGGCGGCGGGCGAGGAACTTTACGGCAATCCGCGCAACACCGCCGCCGGTTCGCTCAAGCAACTTGATCCAAAAATCGTCGCCACGCGCCCGCTCGACGTTGTGATTTACGGGATCGCTGAAATTGGCGCGCAAAACATCGCGTCCCAATCTGAATTGCTGGCGTGGCTGAAAAAACTTGGCTTCAAGACGCCGGGAAAAATCTGGCATTGCCATTCAGCGGAAGAATTGATTTCCGCGATCCACGAGCTGGACCAAATCCGCAAAAAATTTCCCTACGAAACCGACGGCGCGGTCATCAAGTTGAATTCCTTCGCGCAACGCGAACGCGCCGGGTTCACCGCCAAAGCGCCGCGCTGGGCCATCGCCTACAAATACGCGCCGGAGCAAGCGGAGACAAAATTAAATTCGATCACCATCCAGGTCGGACGCACCGGCGCGCTCACGCCCGTGGCCGAACTCGAACCCGTTTTTCTCGCGGGCAGCACCATCGGCCGCGCCACGCTGCACAACGAGGATTACATCCGCGAAAAAGACATCCGCCTCGGCGACACCGTGACGATTGAAAAAGCCGGCGAAGTCATCCCCGCAGTCGTCAACGTCGTTTTGAAAAGGCGCGGCGGCGGCGAAAAGAAATTTAATTTTCCGAAAACCTGTCCTGAATGCGGCTCGAAAGTTTCCCGTTCAATTCGGAGGGACGAGTTCCACGAGTCCCAAACCAAATCAAAAGACGGGAAAGATGGGGACTCGCGGAGCTCGTCCCTCCGAGATGAAGAAGAAAACGTCGTCTGGCGCTGCGTGAATCCCGATTGCCCCGCGCAGATTCGCGGGCGCATCGAGCATTTTTGTTCGCGCGGCGCGATGGACATCGAAGGCGGCGGCGAAGTGCTTGCGGCGCAACTCGTGAAAAATAATCTCGTGCGCGACGTGGCCGATCTCTACTCGCTCAAGCTCGACGACGTGGCGAATCTCGAACGCATGGCGGAAAAATCCGCGAAAAATTTTCTCGACGCCCTCGCCGCCAGCAAATCGCGCGACCTGTGGCGGTTGATTTTCGGCCTCGGAATTTTGCACGTCGGTGCGGGCGGCGCGAAATCGCTCGCGCGGCATTTTCCGTCGCTCGACGACATTTTCGCCGCGAACGCGGAGCAACTCGCCGAGGCCGAGGACATCGGCGAAGTCATCGCGCAAAGCCTCGTGAACTGGCACGGCGACGCGCGGAATCAAAAACTCATCGAACGGCTGCGCGCCGCCGGATTGAATTTCAAATCTGAATTGTATCAGCCGCGCGCCAAGGGCGGTCCGTTCGCCGGAAAAACCTTT
>CAXUBD010000026.1:0-1891 GCA_964249225.1 uncultured Verrucomicrobiota bacterium
TACGTTGCGAAGCAATGTGTGACCGCGATATTCGGCACATTTTCGCTCCGGCCTCTGGCGAGCCCCTCGCGGTTTGAAACAGGGTTCAAGGCTGCCATGCTTGCTTCGGATTAGGCTGGTTGGACGGCAATGGACAAACCTTCTGAAAATGGCTGTCAGAGCCAATCTATGCGAGACACAAGCGGCGATTTTTGGTATACTAGAGTTGTTCTAAATTAAGGGGGATTGCGACTGGTAGGGCGTATGGCGATATACCGTTGCGAAGCAAGGATCATCACTCGTGGAAAAGGACACTCCGCTGTCGCTGCTGCCGCCTATCGCACTGGCACTAAAATTCAGGACGAGCGGGCGGGCAAAACTCACAACTATTCCAGCCGTCAAAAGGGCGTCGTCGAGTCGGTGATTTTGAGGCCGGAAAACGCCCCGGCGTTTTCACAAGATACGGCCTCGCTTTGGAACGAAGTCGAGCGCAGCGAAAAGCGGAAAGACGCCCGGCTCGCCCGCGAGTTTATTTTATCCCGGCCGCGAGAACTGTCGCACAAGGAGAATTTACAACTGACGGTTGAATGGGCGCAAAGCCACTTGGTGAGCAAGGGCATGGTTGTCGAAGTCTCCCTGCATAACCCCAGAGGCGGGAATAATCCTCACGCCCATGTCCAATGCACCTTGCGAACGATTGAGGGCGAAAAATTCAGCGCCAAGAAACCCCGCGAGTGGAACGACGTGGACGTGCTGCGCGACTGGCGCGAGTCATGGGGCGTCGCGGTCAATACGGCTTTGGAAAAAGCCGGTCGCCCGGAACGGGTGGATCACCGCTCCCTCAAGGAGCGGGGCATTGACCAGATTCCGCAGCCGAAAATCGGCAAGGAAGCGATGGGCTTGCACAAGCGCGGCGTCGTGCCAGACCCGGAGCGGTTCAAAATCGTCCGGTGGGTAAAGTCCCTCAACTTCGCCCGTCCGTGGCTTGCGGCCATCGAAAAGGCCGGGGAAGTTTATCAACACGGCATGGGCGCGACATGGTGGGAACGGTCACTGAACTCCGTGGCCGAGATTGGGAAAGCCGCGCGCGAAACGGTCTTGGACACTTGGGCGAAGCTGCTGCAAGGGCGTCAGCCGCCGGTCGGCGGGCATGACATTCCGACGCCTGACCGCAACCGCGACATGGACATGGAGCGATGATTTATGGCTGACGATCTCCTAGCACAATACCGCCGCACACCGCCGCAGTCGCCCGTTGGCCGGGTGGCTCCGACGGATTCGGATGAATACGCCGCCTTCGGTGTGCGAAGCGGCGGGGCGCACCGGCTGCGGATTCGTAGCCTGTCCGCGCCGGTCAATGCGCCGGGCTATAACATCCTGCTCAACGTCGTTTATGACGGGGCGCAAGGCACTAATTTCATGCTGGTCTATACCGTGCTGATGGTGCTGGTTCAGGGGAAAAATTTACAGAAAATTGATTTTTGCGATTGAGAACGGACACGCGGATTACATCCAGCAATTTGATCCGGCGAAATGGCAAAAACCGTCCGCCGCTGACGCGGCGGTGATTGATTCCATCGAAGTGAAAACCATCAGTTCGGGGAACACGGAGACGGAGCATTAAATTTTTCGGGTTCAATTTTTCAAGGGGGCTTCATGGCGGGTTTAATTTCAGACACGGGCTTTTTACGGTTGCCACAAGTTTTAAGCCTGATACCCATTGGCAAGTCCTGCTGGTGGCAGGGGGTGAAGTCAGGCCGCTACCCCAAGCCGGTGAAATTATCGGAGCGTTGCACCGCTTGGCGGGTGGAAGATATTTTGGCCTTGGTCAAACAACTCGGCCAGCGGGGATAAACCCTTGGTTTCATCCCCCTTTATTATTCGGGTGAAAATGCTATAAGCATTTGGGGGG
>CAXUBD010000026.1:1901-12002 GCA_964249225.1 uncultured Verrucomicrobiota bacterium
GAAAAGAACTTGTCCAAAATTAATCCGTCTGGCTTCACTCTCATTGAACTTTCCATCGTGCTGGTCATCATCGGCCTCATTGTCGGCGGCGTTCTGGTGGGTCAAGATTTGATCCGTTCCGCTGAAACCCGCGCGATGATTTCGCAAATTGAAAAATACAATACCGCCGTAAATACGTTTCGCGGCAAATACAACGCGCTTCCGGGCGATTTGAATAATGCCACCGCCCTTCAGTTCGGGTTTGCAGCACGAGGGCAATATGCCGGTGAAGGCGATGGCAACGGAATTATCGAAGGCGTCAATGCGGACAGCGCGGGCAGCAATACGGGCATCTATCAGGGGGTCGGCGAAACCAAGATGTTCTGGCAGGATTTGACCAACGCCAACGGCATGAATCTCAACCTCGTTGACGGCTCGTTTAGTCAGGGCAATTCCCATTCCATGCCCGCCGCCGCCATAACGGGAACTGCCATCAGCTCGTATCTGCCGGAAGCGAAGCTCGGCAGGGGAAATTATGTTTATGTCTGGAGCGGCGGTTACACGGAATACCCCGGTTCGCCACCCAATAATTTTCAGAGCGATGGCACAAATTATTTTGGCCTTTCGGTTGTCACCAACATTGATACCAGCGGCACGATGAGTTCAAACACCGGCCTGACTGTCAATCAAGCCTACCAGATAGATAAAAAAATGGATGATGGGTTTCCGCAATCTGGCAGTGTTCTGACGCTTTATCTCTACAATTACGGCGGCGTGACTACTGGTTCGGTATGGGCGGCGGGCGGGGGCTTCCCAGCCGGTCCGCAAGGGCCGCCCTATAACACCGCCACGGCGGCTTCCTCCACGACTTGTTTTGACAACGCAAGCGGGTCGGGCGCGCAAAACTATTCGTTGCAATATAACAACGGCTCTGGCGTGAACTGCGCCCTATCGTTCAGATTCCAATGAACTGGCAAACCATGCAAACAACCGTGGGTATAAAACGGGGTATGCACTTTTTGAAAACGGAAAATTATCGAGACACAACAATGTAATACTTTGTTTTCGTGATTCCCTCACCCCCCACCACTAACTTTGCCGCCGCAGCCAAAAAATCGCTACCAAAACTATACTGACAGCTAACTTCAGGTAAATTCGCCTTCCCCTTTGTCCATTGTGTATTGTTGACATCCGGGGGTATTTTGGGGTATAATTTTTAGGTAGATACCCCAAAGCAGGAGAGAGATACCCCGGATGGCTTTATCGGATGCGAAGGTTCGCAATGCCGCCCCTAAACCAAAGCCCTACAAGTTGAGTGATGGTGATGGTCTTTATCTGCTGGTCACGCCTAACGGCAGCAAATACTGGCGTCTAAAGTATTTTTTTGCGGGCAAGGAAAAGCTGCTGGCCTTGGGGGTCTATCCCGAAGTCAGCTTGGGCGACGCCCGCGAACGCCGGACACAGGCGCGCAAGACGCTGGCCGGTGGCACTGATCCCGGCGAAGCCAAAAAAGAGGCCAAGCGACAGTCCACGCTGAACAATGGAAACACCTTTGAGACGATCGCCCGCGAGTGGTATGAGCAACGCCAGCATCAGTGGGTGGCGGGGTATTCCAAGAAAATGCTGGCGCGGCTGGAAAGCCATATTTTCCCCAAACTCGGCCAAAGGCCGATTGCCGCCGTCACCGCGCCGGAAATCCTTGCCATGCTGCGGGTGATTGAAAGCAGCGGGACTTTGGAAACCGCGCAAATCATCCGGCAGATGTGCGGGCAGATTTTCATGTATGCCATTGCGACGGGTCGCGCCGAACGCAATCCCGTCCCTGATTTGCGCGGCGCGTTAAAAACGCCCGTCATCAAACATCATCCGCATTTGAAAGCCGTCGAACTGCCGGAATTTCTAAAAAAACTGGAAGCCTATCACGGCAATTCGCTAACCAAGCTGGCGTTGCGTTTTCTGCTGCTTACGTTCGTCCGCACAACGGAGTTGCGCGCGGTGGAATGGCAGGAAATAGATTGGGACAAGGCCGAATGGCGCATACCAGCGGAGCGCATGAAGATGCGCGATCCGCATATCGTGCCGTTGTCGCATCAGGCCGTCGCCGTGCTGCGGGAACTGCAAAAACATACGGGCAACCGCCAGTATGTTTTTCCGAACCAGCACAATATGCTTACCTGCATGAGCGCGAACACCATGATTTATGCGCTCTACCGCATGGGGTATCATTCCCGCGCCACGGGTCACGGCTTCCGTGCCACGGCCAGCACCATTCTCAATGAGAACGGCTTTCCGCCGGACGTGATTGAGCGACAGCTTGCCCATAGCGAACGCAATCATGTCCGCGCCGCCTACAATCACGCGCAATACCTGCGGGAACGTCGGGACATGATGCAATGGTGGGCGGATTATCTGGACGATGCCGCGCGAAAGAATTAGGCGGCGCGGTTAATCTTGAAGCGTTCTAAATCACCGTCAGTCTTCTCTCTCTTTTCTGCCGCCTTGGGCGCGGCGGTGAGAATCGTTAGCCGGTCGAGCCAAGCGTCCAAGGCGGCTTGCTTCCGCGCCTCCGGCTTGTGCAGCCTCGCCCCGCTATCGCGGTGGCACGGCCTTTCCCCTCCTGCTCTGATACCGGCTTTTCGCCTCACGTCGCGCCAATCAAGGCGGACATAAATGAGGAGAAAACCACATGACTACGTTTGATTTCGCTTTGCTGATTAACGCCCTCGCGCACGTCTTTAATGCGCTGGCAACTTTTCGCAAGGCTTCACGTCCCCGCCGTCGCCGCAAGGCACGGCGATGATTAGCCGGTCACGGTTCGGGTTCTTCCGGCTCGCGCTGTGGCGCGGGGCTTTCCGGCTCAACGCTTGGGCTGCGTTTGATTTCCTGCTCCTGCTCGTATTGCTCCCGCACGGCGTCGCGCACGGTGTCCAAGCTCTGCTCCGGCGTCTGGTGCTGCTGCGCTAGCGCAGCGCGGTAGCGCACGCTAAATTCGTGCAAGGCCAGTTGTTCTTTTGGGGTTAGCTCGGCCATATCAGGAAACAAGCGACTTGGCTTCGTCCAAGCATCGCCCGATTTTCATCCGCGCATTATCGTAGCTCAAACTCCGCTCCTCGGCAATCTCGGCATAGTCGAGGCCGATGACGAAATGTTTCCAAAGCAGGTCGGAACAATCCGGCTTGGTCGCCGTCAGCAATTTGATGATGTGGTCTAAATCATGCCGGACGGCGGGTGAGATCGGCGCGGCCTGCGCCGTCAAATCCATCAGCCGCCAAAGTTCGTCCGGCGCGACGGGCTGGACGCGCTCCGCATATTTATCCCGATAATGATCTGCCAATTTGTTCCGCGCGATGCGGTAGCACCACGCCCAAAATTCCTTGTGGGTGTCGCCCTTGAAGTTTTTAAGGCTGACGGCGACAGCCTTCAAGACTTCCTGCAAGGCGTCCTTGGCCGCGTCGTGGGTGATGCTGCTGAACACGAACACGCGCAAGTCCGGCTCAATCAGGCGGAAGATTTCTTCTGCCAGCCGGATGCGCTCGGCCAACCCCGCCGAAAATCGGTAGGTGCGGACAAGTTTAATCAGGTCGTCCATCGCTTGCCGTAGCGTGTGAAATTAGCCGTTCGGTTTCAAGCCTTCCCTGCGACTGGCAAGGCATGAAAGAAGAACAGCAACGGTTTCTGTCCCTGCTTGATCAACTGCCGCTCCGCCTGACGGCGGAGCAAGCGGGTTGGGTGCTGAACTGCCAAGCGCATGACATTCCCGCGCTGGTCAATGCGCGGCTGCTCAAGCCGCTCGGCAATCCCTCGCAAAATTCCACCAAGTATTTTGCGACGGCGGACGTTTTGGAGACGGCCAAGGATCGTTCTTGGCTCGTCAAAGTCACCAACACAATCAGCCAGCATTGGCAAAAACAGAACGCCCGCAAACACGTTGGGGCGAACGGTCACGCTTCTTTCATAGCAGAGTCCAGAGGCTAATGCCTCTGGCGCGGGGCTTGGGGATGGCGCAAATCCCCAAAAACACCAAAAGCGGGTGAGTCGCCGGAGACTCACCCGCTTTGTTTATTCTGGCGGCTTCAAGCCGCGACGGTCGCTTGCTGCGGCGCAACTGCATTATCATTCGCCGCGACAAATTTTCTTTCGTATTCCTCAAGGGATGGCGCGACGATGATTGCCTTTTTCGCGTAGGCGCGGTGAATGGCCTTGCTGTTATGCCCAAGCGCAGCCTGGGCAAACCGTTCCGGCATCCCGACAACCTTTGCCCGCTCTGCCCATGCGTAGCGGTAGCAATGCAGCGTTACGCCCGACACACCCGCCTTGTGGCAACGGCGGCGGAAGCGGCTGGCGCGGTCGTTGGCGGTGAATGTGGACAGCTTCGGGAACAATGCGCCGGTGGTCGGCAAATGGCCTAAAACCGTTTCTAGCTTCTTGCTGATGGTGAACTGTGCCAGCGAGCCGGTTTTCATTCGGAAATAGGAAATTGTCCGGCTCTGCCAGTCAATGTCCTCGGCTTTGAAATTAACCGCGTCGCTCTGCGCCGCGCCGGTTTCCCAAAGCAATTCAAGGTAAAGTTTCCACTCGGCGTTTTTCTCCTTCGCCAAGACGCTTTCATGCTCGGCCTGCGTGATGCCGCGCCGGTCTTTGGGTTCGTATTTCGGCCACAGGTAGGGCGCGACAATCGGAATCGCAATCCAGCCAAGATGCACGGCGAAGTTATGAAGTCGTTTCAAAAACTCGTTAATGGAAACTTGGTTTTTCTTCAACACGGCAAAGAAATCGTCGGCGGTGGTTTCCATCAATTTCTTGTTTCGCAAGGCGTCAAAGGACGGCGATTTGAACACGCTCTCGTAACGCTCGCGGCTGCTCTCCTTGCCACGGCTCTGCATTTGTTCCATGACCACGCTCCAAGTGCGTTCCACAAAGGCGGGGTCGCTGGCGGTCAAATAGGCGCGGGCAAGGTGCAAGTTTAACACCGGCTGGCGTTGCGCCGCGTTGCGGGCTTCAAGCAGGCTCTTGGCCTCGGTTTCGTCTTTGGTGTGAAGGCTGGTTTGCTTGCCGGTCGCGCTGTCTTGGATGTAGAACATTTCACCGCGCCGGAACATCGTGTATTTCGTTTTCATAACTGGATTTCTCTGTCGAGATACCAGTCCTGTTTCAACGGCGGTTTAGAACGCGCGTTGTGGCGAAGTTTCAGCAAGTTCTAGCCAGTTTTGGCGAATTGTATTACCATTCGCCCCATGACTGACACTTTTGCTGACAGTGGCCGTCCATCGTGCGGGCAAACCCTATTGAATAAAGGGTTTTGTTAAACCCGCCACAGATGGACACAGATGCACACGGATAAAAACAAACAAAAGCGTCCACAAATACCGCAGATTTTCGCAAATAAATATTGCGCGGAAAAAATCTGTTTTAGACCGCGAAACCTGCGGATGAAAATTTCTCATCCGTGTTTATCCGTGTCCATCCGTGGTTAAGAAAATATGCCCACCATTCTTTCCGCCTCTGAAATCACCGTCCGCTACGGCGACCGCGCCATCCTCGATGCCACCACGCTCGGCATTCAGGAAGGCGAACGCCTCGGTCTCGTCGGCCGCAACGGCGCGGGCAAGACGACCTTCCTGCGCATCCTCGCCGGCCTGCAAGCACCCGACAGCGGCGAAGTTTCGCGCCAGCGCGATCTCGTCGTGAGCTATCTGCCGCAGGATTTCATGCTCGATGCGACGAAGTCCGTGGAGGAAAACATACGCGATGGTGCGAAGCCGGTGCTGGATTTGATCGCGGAATTTGAATCGCTGCCGCACGACTCAAAACGCCACGAATTTTTGGAGCATCGCATCCAGTCGCTCGAAGGTTGGACGCTCGACACGCGCATCGAGATCGCGATGGCGCACTTGAATTGTCCCGCCGGCGACCGCCGCATCGAAACGCTTTCCGGCGGCGAGAAACGCCGCGTCGCCATGTGCCGCGCGATTGTTTCGCTGCCCGATTTTCTGATCCTCGACGAACCGACGAATCATCTCGACCCGGAATCCATCGAATGGCTCGCGGAATTTCTCGAGGAATTTCACGGTACGTTTCTCGTCGTCACGCACGACCGCTATTTTCTCGACCGCGTCGTCAAGCGCATGATCGAGTTGTCCGACGGAAAATTTTTCTCGCACGACGGCAATTACACTGAATACCTCCTCGCGAAAGCGGAGCGCCAGTCCGCCGATGCGACCGTCGAACACAAGCGCCAGATGTTTCTGAAAAAAGAACTCGCGTGGGTGCGCCAAGGCCCGCGCGCGCAACGCAGCAAACAGAAAGACCGCTTCGAGCGCTACTACGACGAGGCGGCGAAGTCCGGCCCCGTGATCGAGGAAGATGTGGAGCTTTGCATTCCGCCGCCGCCGCAACTCGGCAATCGCACGGTGGACGTTGCCGATTTGGGCATGACCATCGGCGGGAAAAAATTATTTTCCGGCTTCAGTTTCAATTTTGCGAACGGCCAGCGCATCGGCGTTTGCGGGCGGAACGGTCTCGGCAAAACCACGTTGCTCAAGGCGATCATCGGCCAGTTGCCGCCGACCGAAGGCACGGTGAAAACCGGCCAGCTCACGAAATTTAATTACGTGGATCAAGGCCGCCTGCAACTCAACGAAGAACGCACCGTGATGGATGAAGTCGCCGACGGGACGGAATTCGTGCAATGGGGCGACGCAAAACTTTCCGTGCGTTCGTATCTCAAGCGGTTTCTTTTTTCCGACGACCGCATCCTGACGCTCGTGAAAAAATTATCCGGCGGCGAACGCAGCCGTCTCCTGCTCGCGCGTATTTTAAAAAGCGGCGGCAATTTTCTGATTCTCGACGAGCCAACGAACGATCTCGATTTGCCGACACTGCGCGTTTTGGAAGAAGCGTTGATTGCATTCCCCGGTGTTGTGCTGGTTGTAAGCCACGACCGCTATTTTCTAAATCGCGTCTGCACGGACATTCTCGCATTTGAAGGCGACGGAAAAATCGCTCACAGCGTCGGCGACTACGATTATTATCTGGAGAAAAAGCAGCGCGCCGTGCAGTTGGCCGCCAAGCAAAGCGCCGCGATTTTGGCGACGAACAAATCCGCTGCGCTTGCCAAAGAAACGGCTGCTGCAAAATCGGCGAAGCCACGCAAACTTTCTTTCAAGGAACAGCGCGAGCTGGAAGGCATCGAGGCGCAGATTCACGCGATGGAAGCCGAAGTCATGCGCATCGAAGGCCTGTTCGCCGACCCGGAATTTTTCCGCAAACACGCGGCGCAAGTAAATCAGCTCACATCCGAACTCGACGCTGCAAAAGCCAGCGTGCCGAAGCTTTACGCGCGCTGGGAAGAACTCGAAGCCGTCAAATCTGCCAGCGAAAAATCACCAGCAGCGTAAGCAACTTGAAAAATCGCGAGGCAAACCTGCGCGCGTGTGGGGTCGTTCAGACAAATCGCGCCTGCGCTAATTCGTGGTGACGGTTCGCCTTTCAGTTGAATCGGAAATTTTTCGCTCAACGAACGCACGTAGTTCGTAAAATTTTCAAAACCTTCGGCGAGCGCCTGCTTGCAGCTCACGAGCCGGAATTCGCCACGGCTGCCGGGCGCGACGTGCTTCATCAATTCCACCGTCACGCGGCCCATTGTGTAACGCGGGTTTATTTCTACAATCGGTTTGAGCCGGATTTTTCCGTCCGCGTCGTGATAAGCGAACGCGTCAATCCCGAGCGGACCAAAAAAATTCGCGCGGCGCAATTCTGCTTCGAGCAAAGCAAAAATTTCCGCGAACAGCGCGTGCAGCCGTTGCGCGATGTCTGGTGGCTCAGGAAACAGTGCGATCAAGTTTGCCGGAATTTTTTTCTGATGACCAGGCAGCGCGACGTTCGCTTGAAACTGCCCGCGCGCGTCGTTGATCAAACCCGTGTAGCCGCAGAGTTTCAATCCTTCGTCCGACATTTCTAGCTGTACGGAAAAATCCAGTTCGCGTTCCAGCCACTGCTCGACGACGAGTTGATTTTTATTTTTAACCGCGTTCGCAATCCACCGGCGATGTGTTTCCAAAATTTCCGGCTCGAACAGACGCATCGCGTTGCTGCCCGCGAGGCCAAGCGATTCTTTGAGGACAATTTTGTGATGGCCATGCTGGCGAATCTGCGCGATGACTTTCAACGCTTCCGCCAATGAATTCACCGCCACGCCAACCTCGTGCGAAGTGCAAAGCCATGCGTCGGCGGTCGCCGTAGTGAAGACGCCATCGCCGGCCGAAGCGATGTCCGCGTCATCGCCGCCGCGATTGTGGACGATTTTTTTCAACAGTTTCGCGCTCCACGCTTTGGAGTAAAGTTTGGCGATTTCGGGATTAAAACTTTCACTCGCCGTGCGTTTCTCTCCGGTGAGATTTGCAAAAACGGGTTCAAAAAATTCCACGCTGTCCGGTCCCCACGCCCATGGTCGCAGGCGACCAAGCTTTCGTTGCACGAGACTTTTCGCATCGGAAAATTCCACAAATTCCGGCAATGCAAAGCCGGCCTGCTTGATGCCGCTCAAAAATTCCACCGACGGTTTTTCATTCACCAGCACGATGTCGTCCTGCCGACACAAAAATTGAGGAAGGTTCGCGAGGTCGCGCGCAAGTTGCGCCTGATGCTTCGTGGGATTGAATGATTTGCCATGTGCGATGCGGGCTTCGGCGAACGGATTGAAAACAAAAACATTTGGCGTGCGGCCTTTGGATTGAGAAAACACATTCAGCTCGGCGATGAATTGCGGATCAATTCCAGCCGCGCGACGACCTTCGACATTCAACGTGATGCCTTTCGCGCGCTGTGGTGAGAGCGGGAATTTCAGTTGCCGGCAGAAGGCTTCCCAATCGCTTTCGCCCGGATTTTTCCAGCGGCGAAACCATTTCAGGCCGTAAGCGACGTGGCCGATTTCGTCGCGATAAATTTTTTCGAGCAGTTTTGAAGTTTCATCATCGCCAATACTGGCAAAGCCTTTGGCGTAGTGCCGCGCGAAATCCAGGTTCGCCTGCTCGAACGTCAGGCACAGGCTGGAGACGTAATCCAGCGGATTTTCCATCGTGGAAACCGAGCGCCAAAAATAGCCGCTGACCGGCAGTTCGCCAAAGTGGATGCCGCAGTTTTTCATGCGGTCGAGATAAAGTTGCGTGTGTTCCTGTTCGTCTTTGAGCGTTTGATAAACGCCTTTGCGGAACGCGGCGGGCGCATCGGGAAATTTCAGCAGCACAAGCGCCATCAGTTCCGTGGCGAGCAATTCGTGGTTCGCGAAAAAATGCAGCAGTCGTCCGCGTTCACTTTCTTGCTCCAGATTTTTTGTGCCGGGAAAACTGTCGCGCGCAGTGCCGGTGATTTTGAATCGCAATTCTGGCGGACGACCCGGCGCGGACGGAGTTATTAGCGCGGTGCCGGGACGCTCGTCGGTGATGTCCGCCGGACGCAGGAGTTTTTCTTCGAGCGTCGTGGCGAACAAAACGCGCTCGGCAAATTCACGCAGTTCCATCGCCTGTCAGTCTGCCAGCAAAAACTTCGACGGCAAAAATAATTTACGCCGCCTTTATTTTGACCTTGTTGCCTTTGATCTCGGCTCGGTTGAGCCGGGCGAGGATGGCATTGGCGTGTTCGGCGGCGACGTCCACGAACGAATGTCGCTCGCGGATGTCCACCTTGCCGACGACTTTGCCGGGCAGGCCGGTTTCGCCCGCTATGGAGTTCACGATGTCAATCGGCACGACGCCCATTTCTTCGCCGACGTTGAGGTGCAGGCGCGTCTGGTCGGCGGGCGTTTTGCGTTCGGGTTTAATTTTATTTTTTTTCGACGCGGATTCCGCCGCGACTTTTGCGTAAAATGGCGCGGGCTTTGGTTTGCTGATTTCCGGCGTGAGCGTTTCGGGTTTTACGGACGCGAGAATTTCCGCGTCGGAAAAAGTTTTTGGCTCGGCGGATTCACTGGTAGGGCGCGTCACTCCGTGCGCGCCGCTCGCGGGTTTTTCCACGACGGCGCGGAGATTGGCGAAGCCCTGCTCGAACTGGCCGCCGACCATCTTGTCGCAGTTCATGACCAGGACCACGGCTTTGGCCATGAAGCTGTTTTTGCCGAACATGGTC